>JAEUNB010000109.1 GCA_016790625.1 Betaproteobacteria bacterium
CGGAATCGCGATCATGCCTTCCTCGCCGCGTGCCACCGGTTTCAGCGTTTCCGGGTCGAGCAACTGAATGTCGTGGCCCGGTTGCGGGAAGCCTGCCGAGCCGGCACGAATGGGGCGGTGAATGCTCTGCGAGAGGTAATAGGAAAACTCACTCATGCCCACCGCTTCGAAAATATCCATGCCGAAGCGCGTGCGCCACGCTGTCAGCATGTCGTCGGACAAATGCTCGCCGGCGCTCATGCAAAAGCGCAGAGAAGGCACGTCGGCCTTTGTGGTGTCGGTTTTCTGTACGATCTGCCGATAGATGGTCGGCACGCCGATGAAGATCGTCGCCTGATGCTTGGCGATGAGCCGGGTCCAGAGGTTCGCGTCATTCTTGCCTTCGTGCACGATCACGGTCTTGCCGCGATACAGCGGATCCATCAAACCGGAACCCAGCACATAGGTCCAGTTGAACTTGCCCGAGTGAAGGATGCGATCGACGCCATTGGGGTTGAAGTTGAACCAATATTCCGATGCGGGTTCGCGTCCGATCAACGCACGATGGGCGTGCAGCACCCCTTTCGGGTAACCGGTGGTGCCGGAGGTGTACACCAGATAGGCCGGATCGTTTGCGCGCGTCGCGTGCGGCGCCGACCATGCGGTGATGGCGTCCAGCGCGGGCTTCAAATCGATCGCCGGAATGGCCGTGTTCTCGAGGCGCCGGCCTTTGCCGGAAAGAAGTGCCAGCTTTGCTTCAGGTGCGTCGGCGATACGTGGCGCCAGCTGAACCCATGTTGAATGATCCATCACCAGTACTTTGGCGCCTGAATCCTTGGCCAGATACAGCACCTCTTCCGGCGTGAGTAGCGTGGAGGTGGGTACGGCGATGCAGCCCGCCTTCATCGCACCGAGAAATGCAGTGGGGTAGTCGAGACTATTCGGCAGGCGGATCAGCACACGGTCGCCGGGAACCACGCCGTGTTTGCGCAGCAGCTGCGCGAACTGGCTGGTGCGCGTCGCGAGCTGCGCGTAGGTGGCCGTTACGGTGCCGAGCACATCATCCTCGACAATCATCGCCGTGCGGTTCTCCACTTCGGAGCCAATATGCGCGTCGGTGCAGGCAGTGCCGATATTGAAGAACTGAGGCACGCTCCACGTCCAGGCGGGGTACGGGGGAAAGGAGGCTTTGGCGTTCATGGTGTGGCCTTGTGCTGAAATTGAAACTCAAGCCTTGGCGCGGGTTCCAGGCCAGAAATGGCTGGAAATCCGCGCCAAATGGCGATTTACGTATCTTTGTTCTTTAGAGAATGACCCCGTACGGCCAATTCTCCCGTACCACCTGCGCAGGTAATTTCTTCAGCACTTCGATGGCGAAAGCGGTATCAGTGTCGGATAGCGCGTGCAGTGCGTGCGCGCGCAACAGCGTTTGCAGCGCCTTGCCGAACATCGGCGGATCGAGCATCTCGCCGTTGAATTTGATCGCGCCGCCGAGCAGCGCATCAGCTTCGATCGCGGCCTTGAGAATCGCGCTCTTGGTCTTGATGTCGGTGGGTGAGGGCGTGTACGCAACTTTGCAGGGATGGATGTGGAAAGGATGAATCACCTGCTTGCCGGTCATCCCCATCGCAGACTCTTCGCAGGCATGGCCGTAGACCACGCGGCTTTCTTCATCGCCGTGAAGATCGAGCCAGCGGCGCACATCGTCCGGCTCGACAAAATTTTCCGGCATCGCCGATTGGCCGATCAGCGTTTCCACGCCGCCAATCACGCCTTTGCCCGCAATACGTGCTTCGAACAGCACTTGATTCATGAAGTACGCCAGTTCCTCGGTCCAGCGGCGCGGCGTGATCTGTATGCCCATCGCTTTGGAGAAATCGTGAATGCCGAATACGACGTGCTTTACCGTTGAGTACTGCATCAGGTCCGGCGCGATCTTCAGCGACTTCGGGTGTTCGATGATGGGCTGGATGGTGATGCGATGATTGAGGCCGACCAGCAGCGCGGAAAGATCGCGGATTTCTGGCGAGCCATATGCCTCTCCGGCTTTCGCCAGCATCACCACATCGATATGGTCGGAAAGGTCGCGCACCATGCGCAAGTCCTTCTCGTATTCCTCGGTGCGGAAGGGATTGATGCGCACCGCGACCTGCACTTCCTTGCGGTGCGGCATGTTCGGCAACTCCATGCGCAGCAGTTCGCGCGACATCTCTTTTTGCCGGCAGCCGTCTTCCAGGTCAAAAATCAACGTGTGAGAAGTCGTGCCCCAGGCGTGCTTCTTGAAACGTTGCGAGGCTTGTTCCAGGTCTTCATAAAGGCCGAGCGCAGGCGCGTATTTCACCGGCGGGTAGTAAATCTGGATGCCCGGCCAATAGTCGCCCAGCATATCGGCGGAGACGGTATCGGGCAGGCTGCCCGGGAAGGATTCGGCTTGTGCGTGTTTCATGGTGATCTCCGGCATGCGGGCGGATTGATGAGTCATTGCGCAGGGTTCGAATGCGCCCGAAAACGCCTTCAAGTTACACGCAATGCTGCGGCGCGTCAATAAGTCTTATAAAAGACATAAGATATATTTTCCGGCCAAATTGGCGGCGGCGTAAGTTGCCCGTCAGCTTGCGGCGGTGTAATGGATTAATGTCGGGTGGCGGCGGGCGACGATGCCGTCGCATTACCGCGACGGCAGCTTTGTGTTGTAAATTAAGCAGTTACAACAACAGATTTAAGTCAACCGCACTGGAACGAGGAGAATCGCATGTCCGCCATTGAATCGGTATCGCACGAAAACCGCATTTTCAACCCGCCGGAGGCGTTGGCCAAACAAGCGGCGATTTCCGGCATGCCAGCGTATCAGGCGCTTTGCGCGGAGGCGGAAAAAGACTATGCCGGCTTCTGGGCGACGCTCGCGCGCGAAAATCTGGCCTGGCACAAGCCGTTCACACAAGTGCTGGATGAATCGAATGCGCCGTTCTACCGCTGGTTCCACGATGGTGAGCTGAACGTTTCCTACAACTGCCTGGACCGCAATCTCGCCAACGGCAACGCCGACAAGACCGCCATCATTTTCGAGGCGGATGACGGCAGCAACACCCGCATCACCTATCGCGAATTGCATAAACGCGTCTGCAAATTCGCCAATGCATTGAAGTCGCGCGGCATCAAGAAAGGCGATCGCGTCATCATTTACATCCCGATGACAATCGAAGGCGTGATTGCGATGCAGGCCTGTGCGCGCATCGGCGCCACCCACTCGGTGGTGTTCGGTGGCTTCTCGGCGAAATCCCTGCAGGAACGCATCATCGACGCCGGTGCAATTGCCGTCATCACCGCCGATGAGCAACTGCGCGGCGGCAAGGCACTGCCGATCAAGAATATCGTCGATGAAGCGCTGGCGATGGGCGGCTGTGAACACATGAAAACCGCCATCGTCTACAAACGCACCGGCGGCAATATCAATATGCAGGCGGGCCGCGATGTCTGGTGGCACGATCTGGAGCCGAGTCAATCGGATGTCTGCGAGCCCGAGTGGGTCAACGCCGAGCATCCGCTTTTCATCCTCTACACCTCGGGTTCGACCGGCAAGCCTAAAGGCATCCAGCATTCCACCGGCGGCTATTTGTTGTGGGCACACCTGACGATGAAATGGACCTTCGATCTGAAACCCAACGACGTGTTTTGGTGCACGGCCGATATTGGTTGGGTGACCGGACATTCGTATGTGGCCTACGGCCCGCTGTCGATGGGCGGCACCGAGATCGTGTTCGAAGGCGTGCCGACCTATCCCAATGCCGGACGTTTCTGGGAAATGATCCAGAAGCACAAGGTCACCATTTTCTACACCGCGCCGACTGCGATCCGCTCGCTGATCAAGGCGGGTGAGGTCGATCCGAAAACGCATCCGCGCAATTACGACCTGAAGTCGTTACGCATCCTCGGCTCGGTGGGCGAGCCGATCAATCCGGAGGCGTGGATGTGGTACTACGAAAACGTGGGCGGCTCCAACTGTCCAATCGTCGATACCTTCTGGCAGACCGAGACCGGCGGCCACATGATTACGCCGCTGCCGGGTGCGACGCCGTTGAAACCCGGCTCCTGCACGCTGCCGCTGCCCGGCATCATGGCCGCGATCGTCGATGAAACCGGCCACGATCTGCCGGACGGCAATGGTGGCATTCTGGTGGTGAAGCGCCCATGGCCGTCGATGGTGCGCACCATCTGGGGTGATCCGGACCGTTTCAAGAAAACCTATTTCCCCGACGAATTGGGCGGCAAGCTTTATTTGGCGGGCGATGGCTCGGTACGCGACAAGGAGCGCGGCTACTTCACCATCATGGGCCGCATCGACGATGTGCTGAATGTCTCTGGTCATCGCCTCGGCACGATGGAAATCGAGTCGGCATTGGTGGCCAATTCGAAGCTGGTGGCGGAAGCCGCTGTCGTCGGGCGCCCCGACGACATGACCGGCGAGGCGGTATGCGCGTTCGTCGTGCTGAAAGGTGCGCGCCCCAGCGGCGATGAAGCGAAGGCCATTGCCAAGGAGCTGCGCGACTGGGTCGGCAAGGAAATCGGTCCCATCGCCAAGCCGAAAGACATTCGCTTTGGCGATAACCTGCCCAAGACGCGTTCGGGAAAGATCATGCGGCGGCTGTTGCGTTCCATCGCCAAGGGTGAAGAGATCAAGCAGGACACCTCCACGCTGGAAAACCCGGCGATTCTCGATCAGCTCAAGCAGAGCATGTAGGCGGGCGGAGCGAAAACTCATATGTGTACTGCCCGGAGAGCCAGCATTGGTGCGGTTCTCCGGTGCATCGCCTCTGGAGGCCGCACCAGTGCTTGGTTTCCGGCCGATACCCCGTCCGGTTTTGGCTGGGATTGATCCATGCCGCTACAACCCGCGCCCAGTCTGATCGCTTCCACCATCGATGACTTGCGCCGCCATGCGCCGTTCGACGCGATGGATGCGGCGATCCTGCAATACATCGCCTCGCGCATGTCGCTGGCCTACTTTGCCAGGGGAGCGACGGTGCTGGCATCAGGGGGGGCGCCCGTATCGCAACTGTTCGTTGTGCAAAAAGGCCTGGTCAGCGGCATGGAGCCCAGCGTCGCCGCGGATGAAGGCGCGGCGCTGACCCTGAGCGAGGGTGAGTGCTTCCCGGTGGGTGCCCTGATCGCGCAACGGCCCAGTGTGCTTACCTTCACCGCTCGTGAAGACACCTTCTGCTATCTGCTGCCGTTGACGGATTTCGAGCACGCCATGGATGTGTCGCGACCTTTCCGCGACTTCGCCACACGACGGATAGCGGCCCTGCTGGAACAATCCCAGCGTAGCGTGCAGCGTCAATACACCTCGCGCGTATCCGACGCGCACAGTCTTGCAAGTCCGCTGAAATCGATCATACGTCGGCCGCCGGTGACGGTGCCGCCGGATGTGCCAGTGCGCCAGGTGCTGGAAACAATGAAAGCGCTGCGCATCGGATCGGTAGTGGTGACCGATACAGCGCAGCGGCCGCTGGGCATTTTCACCGAACGCGATGTTCTGGACCGGATCGCACTCGCCGGCATCGCGCAGGACGCGCCGATCGAACGCGCGATGACGCCGAACCCATTTGCGCTGCAGTCGCATGCGGCGCTGTTCGAAGCCGCGCAGGCGATGGCACGTCATCGCTTTCGTCACGTGCTGGTGATGGAGGAGGGACGGCTGATCGGCGTGGTGTCCGAGCGCGACTTGTTCACGCTGCAGCGACTGTCGCTGGGCGAGATTGCCAAGTCGATTGAGCAGGCGGGCGATGTGGACGCGCTGTCGCACGCATCGCATGAAGTGCGGCGGCTTGCGGCTGCATTGTTGGCACAGGGCGTGGGCGCAGAGCAACTCACGCAGTTCGTCACGACGTTGAACGATGCCATTGCCGGCCGTGCGTTGGCGCTGGCAGCTGAGGCGTCACCACCGCCGGATGTGCCGTGGTGCTGGCTGGGACTGGGTTCGGAAGGGCGCATGGAACAGACGCTGGCCACCGATCAGGACAACGCGCTGATTTTTGTTCCTGCGGCCGGCACTGATGTTGCGGCTGTACGCCAGTCCTTTCTGGCCTTTGCCGATCACGCCAACCGCATCCTCGATCAATGCGGCTTCCCGCTGTGCAAGGGCGACATTATGGCGCGCAATTCGCGCTGGTGCCTGACATTAGCGGAATGGCAGGAAACCTTCGGCCATTGGTTGCGCAGCGCCAATGGCGACGCGCTGCTGAACGCGGCCATTTTTTTCGACTTCCGCGCACTGCACGGCGATGCCGCGCTGGCGCAGTCGTTGCGAGACTGGCTGGGCGCACATGTTGCAGCACATCCCTTGTTTCTGCTTCAGATGGTCAACAATGCGTTGCAGGTACGGCCACCGCTGGGGCTGTTGCGCGATTTCGTCAAGGACGATGGTGACGATGGCGAATTTCCCGGTACCATCGATCTGAAAAAATACGGCACGCGCCCATTTGTCGATGCGGCACGCATATTTGCGCTGAAGCACGGGGTGACCGCCTCCAACACTGCCGAGCGCATCCGGCTCGCGGCTCCCCGCATGCGCATGCACGAGGACGAAGCGGCGGCGATTGTCGATGGATTTCACTTTGTGCAACTATTGCGGCTGCGCAATCAGGAAGGTGGCAACGCCTCAGCCCCCGCACCGCTGGGTGGCTATCAGGCTGATGCCGAAGCGCCGCTGCATCATCCCAATCGCATCGACCCCGACCAGTTGAATGAGCTCGATCGCCGCATCCTCAAGGAAGCGCTGCGTCAGGCGCGCAAGCTGCAAAGCCGGTTGGAACTGGATTTCAAGCCATGAGCCTGCTGGGCAACTGGCTGGCGGCGAAGAACGTTGCCCAATCGGTCGTCGATGGGCCAGTGCTGGCGAAGCTCAATCAATGGCGTGACCTGCCGGAAGCGGATTTGTCGGGACCGCTTGATCGGCAGCGCTGGCTGGTGGTGGATGTCGAAACCACCGGACTCGATATGCATCGCGATCAACTGCTGGCGATCGGTGCGGTGGTGGTCGAGGGGCGACTGATCCAGCTTGACCAGAGCTTCGAAGTGGTATTGCGGCAGGACGCGCCAAGTCGCGAAGCCAACATCCTAATTCACCGCATTGCCGGCGGCGAGCAAGTGGATGGAATCGAGCCTGCCGAGGCACTGGCCAGTTTCCTCGAGTTCGCGCAGAAGCTACCGTGCGTGGCGTTTCACGCGGCATTCGATGAGACCATGCTGCGCCGCGCCTGCCGCGGTCACCTGGGCATCGATTTTTCGCCGCAGTTTGTCGATTTGGCGCATCTGGCGCCTGCACTGTTTCCCGAAGCGCCGTCCGCGTTGCGCAGTCTCGACGACTGGGTGGCCTATTTCTCCATCGGCATACATGCGCGGCATCGGGCGGTCGCCGATGCGCTGGGAACGGCGCAACTGTTTCAGGCCCTGCTCGCGCGCGCGACGGAACGAAACATCGCATCGGCGCAGAAGTTGTTCAGCATGGCGCGGGATCAGCGCTGGTTGGCCGGACTTGCCGGAAGATGACCGGGTGGTCCGGTTGGTATTTCGCGATGCAAGGTTGACAAGATCGCGACTGCGGGAATAAATAGCCGGACCAACAACGGGGAGTCGCGAGTGGCGAAAGCAATTGCAAAGCGAAGCGGTCGTGGCCAGCGTTTGATTTGCGTTTTCCTTCTCGGCGTGGTGCTGTTCAATTTTCCGATCCTGGCGCTGTTCAATGTGACGGAGACGATCTTCGGCATCCCGGTGCTGTTCGCTTATCTGTTCTTCGCCTGGGCGCTATTGATCCTGTTGATCTATGTGGCGATCGAACGATCCCAATAGCGCGGGCGAATAAAGATCATGCTCCAGGGCTGGGTTATAGTCTGTGCGTCGTTCGCCTACATTGGGTTCCTGTTCGCGATTGCGTTCTATGCCGATAAGCGCGCCGACCAGGGCCGCTCGCTGATCGCGACGCCTTACATCTATGCACTTTCGCTGGGCGTCTATGCGACGGCGTGGACGTTTTATGGCAGCGTTGGTCGCGCGGCGAGCGACGGTATCGGCTTTCTGCCGATTTACCTGGGCCCGACGCTGATGATGATTCTGTGGTGGTTTGTGGTGCGGAAAATTATCCGTATCAGCAAGATCAATCGCATCACCTCGCTTGCCGACTTTGTCGCATCGCGCTATGGCAAGAGCGCCATGCTGGGTGGGCTGGTGACCATTATCGCGGTGGTTGGCATCCTGCCGTACATCTCCCTGCAACTGAAAGCGATCTCCACCAGCTTCAATATCCTGCTCCAGTATCCCGAAATCGTCATGCCTACCAAGGCCGGCGTCACCCGCGTTTTCAACGACACCGCGTTTTACATTGCCATCTTCCTCGCATCATTCACCATCGCCTTCGGCACCAGGCAACTGGATGTCGCCGAGCGGCATGAAGGCATGGTGGCGGCGATTGCGTTCGAGTCGCTGGTCAAGCTGATTGCGTTCATGGCCGTGGGTATCTACGTCACATTTGTCATGTTCAATGGACCGGGTGAAATATTTGATCGCGCGCTGGCGGAGCCCGCGCTGGCGAAGTTGATGGCGCCATTCGAGGGCGCCGCTGGCAGCTATACCAGCTGGATCTGGCTGACCATGCTGTCAATGCTTGCCATTCTTTTCCTGCCGCGGCAGTTTCAGGTGGCGGTGGTCGAGAATGTCGATGAGAAACATTTGAACAAGGCGGTATGGCTGTTCCCGGTCTACATGCTGGCGATCAACTTGTTCGTCCTGCCGATCGCGATCGGGGGCCTGCTGCATTTTCAGGGTGCGCATGTCGATGCCGACACATTCGTGCTCACGCTGCCCATGGCGGAACGGCAGGAACTGCTTGCTCTGCTGGTATTTATCGGCGGCCTTTCTGCGGCCACCGGCATGGTGATTGTCGAGACAATTGCGTTGTCCACCATGGTGAGCAATGACCTGGTGATGCCGCTGCTGCTGCGTGTTACCAAGCTGCGACTCATGGAGCATCACAACCTGACCATGTTCCTGCTTGATATACGGCGCGCGGCAATCATGCTTATTCTGATGCTTGGCTACTTCTACTACTTGCTTGCAGGAGATGCGTACGCGCTGGTGTCGATCGGCCTGATTTCGTTCGCTGCAGTTGCGCAGTTCGCGCCGGCGGTGATTGGCGGCATCTACTGGAAAAATGGCACGCGCCTGGGCGCACTGGCCGGACTGAGTGCGGGATTCATGGTCTGGCTCTACACATTGATGGTGCCGGCGTTTGCAAAGTCGGGCTGGATCGCCGAAGAGATCATCGAGAGCGGCCCATTCGGAATCGAGTTGCTGAAGCCATTGGAACTGTTCGGGCTGGCCGGCCTCGACCAAATGACTCACGCCATGCTGTGGAGCATGCTGTTCAATGTTGGTGCTTATGTCGGCGTGTCGATGCTTAGCCGGCAGAGCGCCGCTGAACGCATTCAGGCAACGCTGTTTGTCGATGTATTCAGCCAGACGGGCGAACGTACCGGCTTCTGGCGCGGCACAGCATCGGTTTCGTCATTGCAATCGCTGGTGGGGCGCTTCCTCGGGCCATCGCGCGCGGCGGACCTGTTCGATACCTACGCCAAGTCGCGCGGCGTGGCCTCAGCCGAAGAGCTGGAATCGGATGCCCGGCTGGTTCGCTTTGCCGAAATTCATCTTGCCGGCGCGATCGGCGCTGCGTCGGCACGAGTGATGGTGGCTTCGGTGGTCGATGAAGAGCCGCTTGGCGTTGACGAGGTGATGACGATCATCGACGAGGCCTCGCAGGCGATTGCGCACAGCAACGAACTTAAGCTGAAACAAGCGGAGCTGGAAGTGGCCACGCGCGAACTGCGTACGGCCAACGAGCGCCTGCGCGAGCTTGATCACATGAAGGATGATTTCATTTCCACCGTTACGCATGAATTGCGTACGCCACTGACATCGATTCGCGCCTTCTCGGAGATCCTGCACGACAATCCGGAACTCGACAGCGCCGAGCGAACCCGGTTCTTGTCCATCCTGGTCAAGGAGTCCGAGCGGCTGACCCGGCTGATCAATCAGGTGCTCGATCTGGCCAAGCTGGAGTCGGGCGCGGCGGAATGGAAGATCGCGGCGCTGGATTTGCGCGATATCGTTTACGACGCGACCAATGCGACCGGGCAGTTGTTCAAGAGCAGCCGCATTGAACTGCAGACCGAGGTGCCAGACCGATTACCAACCGTGGTCGCGGACCGGGATCGGCTGATGCAGGTACTGCTCAATCTCTTGTCCAATGCAATCAAGTTCTGCGAACCGGGCAAAGGCCAGGTGTGGGTGTCGCTGCGGCAGGAAGGCGATGAGGTGCGGGTCGATGTGCGCGACAACGGCATTGGCATCGCCCAGGCCAGCCAGCAATTCATTTTCGAAAAATTCCGCCAGGTAGGCAATACACTCACAGACAAGCCCAAGGGCACCGGCTTGGGCCTGGCGATCTGCCGCGAGATCGTCGGTCACTTCGGTGGCCGCCTGTGGGTGGAGAGCGAACCGGGTCAGGGTGCAACGTTCTCATTCAGCCTGCCGGCAGGCGCGGCGCCGGCGGAATGAGTGATCCCACCAAGGGCGTGACACCGCGCATCCTGATTGCCGACGACGAACCCACCATCGTGCTGTCGCTGGAGTTCCTGATGCGGCGCAGCGGTTTTGTGGTCGAAGTCGCGCGCGACGGCGACGAGGCGATCGCCAAGGCGACGACGTTCGAGCCGTCCTTGGTGCTGCTGGACGTGATGCTGCCGCGCCGCGATGGCATGGAGGTGTGCCGGGCGTTGCGTGCGAATTGCGGGGCCGGTCTCAAGATTGTGCTGCTGACGGCCAAGGGCGGACAAACAGATCTCGACCGCGGCCTGTCCATGGGCGCCGATCTTTACATCGTGAAGCCGTTTTCGACCCAGGACCTGGTGGCGTCGGTGAAGCAACTGCTGGGCGCCGATTCCGCATGACACGAAGCAGTGGCGCCGGGCAGGCATTTGGATTATCTTGGGCCGCCATGAATTCTGAATCGAAAAATTTTCTGCCAGCGGTGGAAGCCACGGTGTATATCGTCGATGACGATGCATCCATCCGTGAACTGATGACCTGGTTGATGCAGGCGAATCAAATTCCGGTGAAAACCTTCGCCAATGCGCAATCTTTCCTCGATGCCTATCAACCGGACTCGCCGGGCTGCCTGATTCTCGACCTCTATATGCCCGGGATGAGCGGCCTGGATCTTCAGCAATACCTGATCGAGCACGGCATCTCGATGCCGGTGATCTTTCTCAGCGGTCGCGGTGACGTGGCCAAGGCGGTGGCCGCAGTGAAACACGGCGCCATCGATTTCATCGAGAAACCGTTCGACTACAAGAAGATTGTGCCGCTGATTCAGGAGTGTCTGGTACGCGATGCTGCGATGCGGCAACACCGGGGCGGCAAGGATTTGCGCCAGTTTCGTCTTGCCTCCCTCACCCAGCGCGAGCGCGAGGTGATGGATTTGGTCGTTACCGGCAAGACCAATCGCGCGATGGCCGAGGCGCTGGATATCAGCATCAAAACGGTGGAAGCGCATCGCGCCCGCATCATGGAGAAGCTCGAGGTCGATTCGGTGGCGGAGCTGGTGCAGCTCGCCATGTCGCGCTGAAGCGGAAGCATCTTGTTGCGATGCAGCATGCCAGTTAGGGTTTACCCCAATTGTTGTGAACTGGATCACATCATACGATTCGCCCGTTAACCCCATTAGAGGGTGGAGGAGGTGGTATGGGATCCTTGACGACGAGGCCGTCTGTTGACGTGAGCGCGCCATGATGCAGTTGCTCGGTCTGGTCCAGTTGATAGTCGCGATTGCGCTGATGGGGCTGCTCGCCCAGGGAGCGCTCTATGTGCTGGCTGGGCAAAGGCGCGAACAGAATGTTTTTTACAACATTGTTCGTATTGTTCCGTCGCCCTTTGTAAAACTGTTCCGGTTGATTACACCCAAGCGGGTCGAGGATCGCCTGGTGCCGTTCGCGGCTTTCTGCGGATTGTCGGCGCTGTTCATCTGGCTGGCTTTCCTGATCCCACAACTGCGATAGCCATGGGAATCACCGATCGCATTTGGCGCTGGTTTCGGCTTGAGGCTGCAGATTGGTTGCTTTGGCTGAAACAACCGCAACGCACACGAGCGCTGTATGAGTCTGTGCTGCAGGATCACCCGGAGGATGCGCATGTGTTGTCCTGTGCCGGCTATCTCGACGCTGCCGAAGGCAATCGCATCACCGCGCTGGAGCGTTTCGATCAAGTGGTGAAGCTGGCGCCGGGCAATCTGGGCGGTCATTACAACCGCGCCTTTCTGTTGCAACAATTGAATCGGCATGAAGACGCCGTGCAGTCCTTCGATCGTGTATTGGGGCTGAAAAGCGACCACGATCTGGCTCTGTATGGCAAGGCCCTTAGTCTGATCGCGCTAGACCGCTTCGATGAGGCGGTCCCGGCGCTCAAGCGCGCAACCGAGCTGCAGCCAATGTCGCCGTATGGCTGGTATCAACTGGCGCGTATCTATCATCGCCGCGGAAAACTGGAAAGCGCGGAAAAGATCATTCGCCATCTGAAGGGATTCGAGCCCAAGTTTGCGGAGCAGTTGATCCGGGAAACGGGAATTCGCGTCGAGTCCGGCTGATCGGGGAGCAACAGTTTTTGCCGTTACCAAAGTAGTTGGTTGTATCGAAAGAAGAGGACCGGGACAGGTCCGGATTCAGAGGGTGTTTCCACAATCTCAATCGTAGGAGGACTTCATGCAATTGACCGACAAGCATCATGAGTACTGGTCGAAGAACCTGAAGATCACGTCCATATTGTTGTCGATATGGTTCGTGGCGACGTTCGTGGTGGGCTATTTCGCGCGCGAACTGAGCTTCAATTTTTTCGGCTGGCCATTTTCGTTTTATATGGCGGCGCAAGGATCGTTGGTGATCTATGTTGTGATCATCTGGTACTACGCGCGCTATATGAACGCCCTCGACGTCGAGTACGACGTGCATGAAGGGGAGGACGACTAATGTTTAATTCAGCCACCCAGAGCGAATTTGCAAGGGCGCTCAAGAAATCCTACACGTGGTATACCGGCGGCTTCCTGGCATTCGTCATTATCCTGGCGATCGCAGAGAAGATGGGCCTGCCTCGCGCCTACATCGGTTACGCGTTCCTTGGTGCGACGGTGCTGCTGTATGCAGGCATTGGCATCATGAGCCGAACCTCCGACGCAGCCGAGTATTACGTCGCCGGCCGTCGCGTTCCCGCGCTGTTCAACGGTATGGCAACCGGCGCCGACTGGATGTCCGCAGCATCCTTCATCGGTATGGCGGGCACGTTGTATCTGTCCGGATTCAACGGTCTTGCTTTCATCATGGGCTGGACCGGCGGATATTGCCTTGTTGCGCTGTTCCTGGCGCCCTACCTGCGCAAGTTCGGCCAATTCACCATTCCCGACTTTCTTGGCGCGCGCTATGGCGGCAACTTCCCGCGCTTTATCGGCATCCTGGCCGCCATCCTCTGCTCGTTTACCTATGTCGTTGCACAGGTCTATGGCGTCGGCCTGATCACGACGCGCCTGTTGCCGGGCGTGGCGTTCGAGACCGGCATCTTCATCGGTCTGGGTGGCATCCTGGTCTGCTCGTTCCTGGGTGGCATGCGTGCGGTGACATGGACGCAAGTGGCGCAGTACATCATCCTGATCGTGGCCTACCTGATTCCGTGCGTCTGGATTTCGGTCAAGCACACGAATATTCCGGTTCCCCAGTTGGTGTATGGCTCGGTTCTGGAAAAGGTTACCGCGCGTGAGAAGCAACTGATCGAAGATCCCAAGGAGCTCGAGGTGCGCGGCATCTTCAAGAAGAACGCGGATGACTTCGACGCCAAGGTTAAGGCGCTGCCGAAATCCTGGGAGGATGGCAAGGCGGATCTGCAGAAGAAGCTGGATGAGCTGAAGGCGGGCTCCGCGCCAGCCAAGGACATCGAAGCGGTTGAGAAGTCCATAGCGGCGTATCCCAAATCTGCCGATGCCGCCAAGCTTGCGTGGAATGCAGCCAAGGCAGGCAATAACGGCAAGGCAGCACCGCCATTGCGGCACGCAGAGGCTTTCCCCGGCAAGGATGACGCTGCCAGGGATGTTTCGCGACGCAACTTCCTGGCGCTGGTGTTCTGCCTGATGATCGGCACTGCCGCACTGCCGCATATCCTGATGCGTTACTACACGACGCCGTCGGTGAAGGAGGCGAGGACCTCGGTTTTCTGGTCATTGTTCTTCATCTTCCTGCTGTACTTCTCCGCACCCGCCTTGGCAGTACTGGTGAAATACGACGTGTATACCTTGCTGGTAGGTTCGGAGTTCGCCAAGTTACCGCAGTGGGTGACCGCGTGGCAGTCGGTCGATAAATCGCTGCTATCGTTGGTGGACATCAACAAGGACGGCATCGTGCAATTGGCTGAAATCACCATCGGTGGCGATATCGTGGTGCTGGCCACGCCGGAAATTGCCGGCCTGCCCTACGTGATATCAGGGCTGGTCGCGGCAGGTGGTCTGGCCGCTGCGCTCTCTACTGCGGACGGCTTGTTGTTGACCATTGCCAACGCACTTTCGCATGACCTCTACTACAAGATGATCGATCCGAACGCTTCCACCACACGTCGCGTGACGATCTCCAAGGTCCTGTTGCTAGTCGTCGCGTTGGCGGCGGCATATGTAGCGGCGCAGAAGCCAGCGGACATCCTGTTCCTGGTTTCGGCGGCGTTCTCGTTCGCAGCGGCGGCGTTCTTCCCGGCGCTGGTGCTCGGCATCTTCTGGAAGCGCGCCAACAAGTGGGGCGCCTGTCTGGGAATGATTGCGGGTATCGGTGTCACGTTCTACTACATGATTACCACCCAGCCTTGGCTGCGGGAGATATTCTTCGGTACGCCGCGTGCGGTGCCCGCAGAATTGTGGTGGGGTATCCAGCCGATCTCGGCAGGGTTGTGGGGCGTTCCGCTGGGCTTCGCGGTCATCATTATCGTGAGCTTGCTGACACCCGCGCCTGACAAGGATACGCAGGAGTTGGTCGACCACGTTCGCTTCCCGGTAATCAAGGGCGATACGGTCAACACCACTGCGACCTGACCTTCCGGTCGAGTCGCAGGTTGTAGAATAGGCCCGCGAGCCGTCCGGCTCGCGGGTTTTTCTTTTTTTGCGGTCAACCGTGTCGATATTGTTTCGCTATCTCGCGAAGGAAATCTTCCAGGCAACATTGCTGTTGCTGCTGGCATTGCTGGCTTTGTTTGCTCTGTTCGACTTGATCAAGGAGTTGGGCGACCTTGGAAAGTCCAACTACGGCCTGGGCGTGGTACTGGCTTATGTAACGCTATCGCAGCCCGCGCATATCGCCATCATCTTTCCGGTTGCCGTATTGATGGGTACCATCTTTGCGGTCGCGCGGCTGTCCAGTCAATCGGAGCTCGCCGTGATGCGGGCGTCGGGCCTGTCGCTAGCCAAATTGGCGAGTTTTTCGGTTGGCGTCGGTGCAATATTTTCCGTGGTCATGTTCCTGTTTGGGGAGTTTGTCGCGCCGGTGGCGGAAGAGGCGGCGAAACGAGTGCGGTTGGCTGCCACCAGCAATGTCGTAGCCCAGCAGTTTCGTTCCGGCTTCTGGGTCAAGGATGATCGCTCTTTCGTCAATATCCAGTCCGTGACGATCGACACGGAACTCAAGGGATTGCGAATCTACGATTTTGATACGAGCTTTCGTCTCAAGTCGTTGCGCATTGCCAAGAGCGCCAAATACGATACGGAAAATAACGCGTGGGCAATGCAGGGTGTGGAACGTACGACCTTTGTCGGGCCGACGGCAAGAATCGAGAAACTTGAAAAAGACCAATGGGCAACGACACTAAAGCCCAAACTGCTTGCCGGTCTTCGCGTCAAACCTGACGACATGTCGTTGCTGACCCTTTCCGCCTACATAGACCGACTGCGAATCAACAAAGAAAACAGTACACGCTACGAAATCGCTTTCTGGGGCAAGATTCTGCAACCCGCGACGGTCATTGTCATGATGTTGTTGGCTATTCCTTTTGCGATTCAATCCCAACGATCAGGTGGGCTTGGAGGAAAACTGCTGCTGGGCATACTGCTCGGCCTGATTTTTGTTTTCCTGAATCAGTTGGCCGCCAACCTCACCCTGCTGAACGACTGGCCTGCATTAATCAGCTCCCTTGTGCCGCTGTTGATATTTCTGGCTATTGCCGTTGCACTACTGGTGAGCAAGGAGTACGCACATCGCTTGCCGCAGAAATTGTTCTAGCGTCAAACAGGCATTGAGGTTAGGCGTGTGCCAGCCAGCCGATCGTGCAGAAATTGGCCGTCGGCATCGAATTTTGCCCACAAGATTGTTGAGGCCATGGGTAAGAATGTCCACATTGCGATCAGCGGGCTGACGCGAGAAGGGAAGAACAGCAACACCAAGCCGACGCAAGCGGGGCCGTAAAAGCACATCACCAATACATAGCGCACAATCGCTCGCATCAAACCGAGCGGTGCCGATTTATTGTCGGTCACGCGAAAACGCCAAGTCTTCATCGCGAGTGTTTGCCCGCCGTGGCGCCAGAACCAGGTGAAGTAGATGCCGGTAATCGTGAAAAAGTAAATCTGCATCAAAAGGTGTGGAATACCCTGCAGCACCACGCCTTTGAGGCCGGCGAGCGGAAACGCCGCTATCAGCACCAACGCAAGTACAAGCAGTCCCTCGTAGGGCAGCGCCGCAAGCCTGCGGCGAATACTCGGTGCCGCTACCGGCGTTGCCGCAGGTTGGCTCACTCGCTACTTTGGCTGTTCTGCGCCGGCCGGCATTACTCCGTCCGTCGTGGGAGCAGCCTTCTTTTCGCCCCACTTTTCGCGCAGCTCATGCTGTTTAGCTGGGGGCAGGGTCGAAAGGTTTTTATATTTCTCACGCGCAGCTTGCCGCTGTTCAGGCGTCAGCGCAGCCCATTCCTTGATGCGCTCCTGAAAGCGTTCCTGTTGTATAGGTGCCAGTTTGGGATACTGACGTGCAGACGTAATCAGTCGCCGTTGTTGGACAGCGGGCAACTGATTCCAGTCTTTCTCAAGAGGGGTCAGGACTTTTCGATCAGCTTCGGCAATCTTGCTCCACGGCACGGGAGCTGCCTTCTTCTCGGTTTTGGAGTCAGCGGATACTGGTAGCGTAACGACGGCAAATGCCAGCGCAACGAGGATCGCGACGCTGCCAAAGCGGCTCAATGTGTGGACTCCGCTACCCAAGTTGCAAAATCCTTGTCAAGGAAGGCGTCAATCGGCAGTTCCCCGGTCAGAAGTTTCGCGTCCAACTCACCGACATCGTCATAACTATCGTCCGACGAGTTCCACATGTATGTGGAAACCGCGATAAAAATCGCAAAAACCGGCAACAAAAACAAAGGCTTGCGAATCATGCTGGAGACATCAAACAAATTGCCCGAGACCGTAACCAAGCCCAGTATCCTCACCGGTGGCCGATAGGCGCCCAGAGCTTTCTGCCGGGCGGCGTGAAGTCTCGTCAGCTTGTTATCGTCGAGTTGGTCCAAACCCAAGTTCAGGGTGCGGGCAATACTCTGGCCAATTTCCTTTTCATTCATGATCTTATGCTCAGTTTTCGCTGCGGCTGAACACATCTTCCAGCGAGACGCCCTTGGCTTTTAGCAAGACCGACAGGGAGTGTACGGCGCGGGAACAGTGGGTTTTTACACTTCCTTCCGAGCAGCCCATGGCTGCTGCGGTTTCTGCCACATCCAATTCCTCCCAGTAACGCAACATAAAGGCTTCCCGTTGACGTCCTGGAAGCTTCTCAATTGCAGCTTCAATGATTGCCAGCAGCTGCCCCTGTTCCAGTTGGGCGGCGGGTGAAACTGGCACGTTCGACGTGTCTTCCGCCGCAAGAGTTTCCAGAATGTCGTGATCGTCGTCATCCTCCTTGCCGCCGAAGGACGAAAACAGCGTGGTCCAGGTTGAACGGACTTTCTGGCGGCGATACCAATCACGGATCGTGTTCTGCAGGATGCGCTGGAACAGCATCGGCAGCTCATCGACCGGCCGATCCGAGTACTTTTCTGCCAATTTCATCATCGCGTCCTGCACGATGTCCAAGGCGGACTCGTCCTGCCGGACGGCATAGACGGCTTGCTTGAAGGCTCTTTTTTCAACGCCGGCAAGGAAATCCGACAGTTCTTGTCTTGTGGCCAGAGCGTCCTCGTTCAGGCGATTGTTGGTGTTTCCGGCATCACGAAATTACGGTTTGGTGGCGGAAACGGATTTTTATGTTGCCGAAGTCTAACAATTTTCACGGTATGAGATATTTTCCTGCCTAAAAACTCGTATCGGCTTGACCATTCGCCGGGCAATCGGTAAGGTACTCTTTTCTGCACTGCACAATCCGCCGGGCGACCCCTGGTGTTCCCTTCCGAGGGTGGTTTGACGCGGTGAGTCGGGCGTTGACATGAGGCTGTACCACGGCCCAGTAACGCGGCACGAAATATGGTTACGTCGAAATCCGTCCTGGCGATTTGATCACCGGGAATGGTGGCGTGCCCTTTGTACACCTACTCATTGCTGTTAACGATAACTATGAAACTCTCGGACGCTCCCCAAAGCCAATCAACTCCCGTCGCTACTGAATTGATCAGCGGCGCTGAAATTCTCTGTCGTGCGCTCAAGGCCGAAGGCGTCGAATTCGTGTTCGGCTATCCCGGTGGCGCGGTGCTGGTCATTTACGACGAAATCTACAAGCAGAAATCGTTCTCGCACATTCTGGTCCGCCACGAGCAAGCTGCCGTGCATGCAGCCGACGCCTACTCCCGGTCAACGGGCAAGTGCGGCGTGGCTCTGGTCACGTCGGGGCCAGGTGTGACCAACGCAGTGACTGGCATCGCCACGGCATACATGGATTCCATTCCGATGGTGATCATCACCGGCCAAGTGCCGACCCATGCGATCGGTCAGGATGCGTTTCAGGAATGCGATACCGTGGGCATTACGCGACCGTGCGTGAAGCACAACTTCCTGGTGAAAGATGTCGGTGATCTCGCAGAGACGCTGAAGAAGGCGTTTTACGTTGCCATGACGGGTCGGCCGGGGCCGGTGGTGGTGGATATCCCCAAAGATGTGTCCATCGCCAAGGCGCCATTTTCCTACCCGCAGACTGTGGAAATGCGCTCGTACAAACCGGTGAACAAGGGCCACACCGGTCAGATCAAGAAGGCGATGCAGATGCTGCTGGATGCGAAGCGGCCGATGATTTACGTCGGTGGTGGCGCGATTCTCGGCGATGCATCGAAAGAAGTCACCGAATTGGTTCGCTTGCTGGGATATCCCTGCACCAACACGCTGATGGGTCTCGGTGCCTACCCGGCGTCGGATCGCCAGTTCGTCGGCATGCTGGGCATGCATGGCACGGTCGAAGCCAATATGGCGATGCAGAATTGCGATGTGTTGATCGCGGTGGGTGCTCGCTTTGACGATCGCGTGATCGGCAATCCGGGCCATTTCGCGGCCGGCAATCCGACACGAAAGATCATTCACGTCGATATCGATCCCTCCTCGATCTCCAAGCGGGTGAAGGTGGATGTGCCGATCGTCGGCAATATCAAGGATGTGGTTCTGGAGCTTGTCGGTTTATTGAAGGCGGCTGAGCAGAAGCCCGATCCCAAAGCGATCGCCGAGTGGTGGAAGCAGATTGAGGAATGGCGTGCCAAGGATTGCCTGAAGTACAAGAAGGGCGGCGATATCATCAAGCCACAATACGTGATCGAAAAATTGTGGGAAGTTACCAAAGGCGATGCCTTCGTCACCTCCGACGTGGGCCAGCACCAGATGTGGGCGGCGCAATACTATCGATTTGACAAGCCGCGCCGCTGGATCAATTCAGGCGGGCTCGGCACGATGGGGGTGGGCATTCCCTACGCGATGGGCGTCAAGTTTGCGCACCCGGACGCCGACGTTGCCTGCATCACCGGCGAAGGCTCGGTGCAGATGTGCATCCAGGAGCTTTCCACCTGCAAACAATACCACTTGCCGATCAAAGTCATCCTGCTCAACAACCGCTATCTCGGCATGGTGCGCCAGTGGCAGGATTTCTTTCACGGCAATCGGCACGCCGAAAGCTATATGGATGCGCTGCCGGATTTCGAGAAGCTGGCGGAAGCCTATGGCCACGTCGGCATGAAAATCGAGAAGCCGGGCGATGTAGAGGGCGCGTTGAAGGATGCGTTTGCCATGAAAGATCGCTTGGTGTTCATGAACTTCATCACCGATCAGAAAGAGAACGTATTTCCCATGGTGCCCGGCGGCAAGGGCATCAGCGAAATGATTCTGGCAGAGGATCTGTAAGCCATGCGACACATCCTCTCCATACTGGTTGAAAACGAATCAGGCGCACTGTCTCGCGTAGCGGGATTGTTCTCCGCGCGTGGTTACAACATCGAATCACTGACGGTTGCGCCGACCGAAGATGCCACTCTGTCGCGCATGACGATTGTCACCACTGGCTCGGACGAAGTGATCGAACAGATCACCAAGCAGGTCAACAAACTGGTCGATGTGGTCAAGATCGTCGACCTGAACGAAGGCAAACACGTCGAGCGCGAATTGATGCTGGTGAAGACGCGTGCTGTCGGCAAAGACCGTGAAGAACTCAAGCGCACCGCCGATATTTTCCGCGCCCGCATTATCGACCTCACGGAAAAAACCTATGTGATCGAGCTGACTGGCACCGGAGACAAGCTGGATGCGTTTCTGGAAGCGATTGATCGCTCACTGATTCTGGAAACGGTACGCACTGGCGCATGTGGATTAGGCC
>JAEUNB010000125.1 GCA_016790625.1 Betaproteobacteria bacterium
TACTTGCAAAATGCTCTGGGACAGCGACATTGCGGCGGCCCTGTCCAGCTTTTTCAAAGCATCCTTAGTCCAGTTTTTTGCCAACCCGGACGCGATCAAAGACGTAGCCATACCGCTGGCCACTTCGCCTGCGTTATAGCCACCCATGCCGTCAGCCAGCACCACAATGCCGAGTTCCGGCCGGGATTCCACGCAATCCTCATTGTGACCGCGGACTCTGCCTGGGTCGGTGATGCTCACTATCTGCAAGGCATCTGTCAGCGCCACATATCCTCCCAACACCCAATTTGCTTTTTTGACATGACGATAGCTTGGGCCGAACCTGTCCAATCTGCAAGATTTCGCTCGCGACCCGGGCTGCGACAGTTCCCCTTTCCGCAGCCTCGCCTAAGCCTTGGGCGACCTAAATACTCGGATTTATAATAACTTAAAAAAACTATTTAAGAAACACTTCCAAAAATAGCGCAATGTGCCTGATTTTTCAAGAAGAATAATATGGCGGAACCTCTTCAGATGCCCATTTCGGCCTGACTGCGCCCGGCAATCCCCCTACACCACGGCACTTTTCGGCCAAGCTACATTTCAACCAGCCGCTTCCGCCCTGAAATCGGCGCCAAACTTCACTTTCAAACAACGCGAAAGCAACGGCGTTTGCGATTGAACTCGCATTCCGCTCCCTGCGGACAAGATGCTTTTCCCGTCGACGCTTGGCACTTGTTTAGTCAATGAGGTCTAATATCGCGACAGACATAAATAAACTATAAGAGGAGTTTTTCATGGATCGCCCCGCATTCCTTGAAAATGACATGGACCCGCAGGAAACGCGGGAATGGCTGGAGGCGCTCGAGGGCGTGCTCGATGCCGGTGGCCCCGAACGGGCGCATTTTCTGCTCGAACAACTGGTGGACAAGGCACGCCGCTCCGGCGCGCACCTGCCCTATTCGGCCAATACGGCTTACATCAACTCCATTCCCCCGCACGCCGAGGATCTGCTTCCTGGCGATCAGGAAATCGAGCATCGCATCCGTTCACTGATTCGCTGGAACGCCATTGCGATGGTATTGCGCGCCAACAAGGAGAGCTCCGAACTGGGTGGTCATATCGCCAGCTTTCAGTCTGCGGCCACCCTTTACGACGTGGGATTCGATCACTTCTGGCACGCCCCGTCCGCAACACACGGCGGCGACCTCGTTTTCATGCAGGGCCATTCCTCGCCCGGCGTCTATGCCCGCGCCTTCCTTGAAGGCCGCCTCACGGAAGAACAATTGGAGAACTTCCGTCGCGACGTTGATGGCAAGGGCATCACCAGCTATCCGCATCCGTGGTTGATGCCGGACTTTTGGCAGTTCCCGACCGTCTCAATGGGATTGGGACCTCTGCAGGCGATCTATCAGGCACGCTTTATGAAGTACCTGCACAACCGCGGTATTGCCAATACCGAAGGCCGTAAAGTGTGGGCATTCATGGGTGACGGCGAAATGGACGAGCCGGAGTCGTTGGGCGCGATTGCGCTGGCCGCTCGCGAAGGCCTCGACAATCTGATCTTCGTCGTCAACTGCAACCTGCAGCGCCTTGACGGCCCGGTCCGCGGCAATGGCAAGATCATTCAGGAACTGGAAGCCGATTTCCGCGGCTCAGGCTGGAATGTGTTGAAGGTTATCTGGGGCCGTTACTGGGACCCGCTGCTGGCCAAGGACCACGATGGCCTGCTCCAACGCCGCATGATGGAAGCAGTCGACGGCGAGTACCAGAACTACAAAGCCCGCGACGGCGCATATGTCCGCAAACACTTCTTCGGCAAGTATCCTGAATTGGAGAAGATGGTTTCAACGATGTCGGACGACGACATCTGGCGCCTCAATCGCGGCGGTCATGACCCGTACAAGATTTACGCGGCCTATCAATCGGCGGTCAATCACAAGGGTCAGCCGACCGTGATTCTTGCCAAGACCGTCAAAGGTTATGGCATGGGCAAATCAGGCGAAGGCCAGATGGCCACCCACCAGCAGAAGAAGATGGACGTGGCGTCGCTGAAGCAATTCCGCGATCGCTTCAACGTGCCGGTCAACGATGACGTTATTGCCGAGACGCCTTTCTACCGTCCGCCGGAAGACAGCCCGGAGATCAAATACCTCAAAGCCGCACGCGAAAAACTCGGCGGCTCACTGCCAATTCGCCATCCCAACATTCCGCCGCTGAAAGTGCCCGAACTCTCGCTGTTCGAACCGCTGCTGAAGAGCACCGAGGAACGCGAGATCTCCACCACCATGGCGTTCGTACGCGCATTTACCGCGCTGACACGCGACAAGGAGCTTGGCCCGCGCCTGGTGCCTATCGTCGCCGATGAGTCGCGCACCTTCGGCATGGAAGGCTTGTTCCGTCAGTTAGGCATCTACTCCTCGCTGGGCCAGTTGTACGAGCCGGTTGATTCCGGCGAACTGATGTTCTACAAGGAAGACAAAG
Source organism: Betaproteobacteria bacterium (assembly GCA_016790625.1). Taxonomy (GTDB): domain Bacteria; phylum Pseudomonadota; class Gammaproteobacteria; order Burkholderiales; family Usitatibacteraceae; genus UKL13-2. Next base: position 2,464 of record JAEUNB010000125.1, read on the forward strand.
CCGGCCAGATCCTGCAGGAAGGCATCAACGAAGCCGGCGCGTTCTGCTCGTGGATGGCGGCTGGCACCAGCTACGCCAATCATGGCCAGCACATGATTCCGTTCTACATCTTCTATTCGATGTTCGGCTTCCAGCGCATTGGCGACCTGGCCTGGGCTGCGGGCGATATGCAGGCACGCGGCTTCCTCCTGGGCGGTACTTCGGGGCGCACCACCCTGAACGGTGAAGGCCTGCAACACGAGGACGGTCATTCGCACCTCATGTCGGCAACCATTCCGAACTGCATTTCCTACGATCCGACCTTCAGTTACGAACTCGCCGTGATCATGCACGACGGTCTGAAGCGCATGTACGAGAAGATGGAACCCATCTACTACTACATCACCGTGATGAATGAGAACTACACGCACCCCGCGATGCCGAAAGGCGCGGAAGCGAACATTCTCAAGGGCATGTACTTGTTCCGCGAAGCGGCTGATGCGAAGAAGCCACGGGTGCAGTTGATGGGCTCCGGCACCATCTTCCGCGAGGTCATTGCCGCGGCCGAGCTGCTCGAACTGGACTGGGGCGTGGCATCCGATATCTGGAGCTGTACCTCATTCAACGAATTGCGTCGCGACGGCATGGCCGCGGAACGTCACAACCTGTTGCATCCTGAGGCAACGCCGCAGGTTTCGCACGTCGGGCAAATGCTCAAGGGCCGCAAAGGGCCGGCGATTGCGTCGACCGACTATATGCGCAGCTTCGCCGATCAGATTCGTCCCTATGTGACTGATCGTCGTTTCACCGTACTCGGCACAGACGGATTCGGCCGTTCCGACACGCGCAAGCAGCTGCGCAAGTTCTTCGAGGTCAATCGCTATTACGTGGTGATTGCCGCGTTGAAGGCGCTGGCGGACGAAGGACAGATCCAGGCCAAAGTGGTGTCCGATGCAATCAAGAAATACGGCATCGATACGTCTGCACCGGCGCCCTGGACAGTGTGAGAAATCGGGCAAAAGTAAAAATCCACTTTTGCCCGGTTAGGCAAGCATTTAGCAAACCAACCAAAAAATCATCTGGCTCCGCCAGTGATTTTTTCTGGACAAGATCGACAAAAGTAGGGTTTTACTTTTGTCGAAATAACTGAGGAGTGGTTGCGTGGCAAATCTCGTTGAAGTCAAAGTTCCCGATATCGGTGATTTCACCGATATCCCGGTGATTGAAATCTTGGTCAAGGTCGGCGACACGATCAAAAAGGAAGATTCGCTGATCTCGCTTGAGAGCGACAAGGCGACGATGGAGGTACCGTCGTCTCACGCTGGCGTGATCAAGGAAATCAAGGTCAAGCTGGGCGACAAGGTGTCGATGGGCAGCACCGTGCTGGTGGTTGAAGAATCTGCTGGCGCAACTGCGGCCGCACCGGCCCCTGCTGCGGCTCCCGCCAAAGTGGAAGAATCCAAACCGGCACCGGCCCAAACCCCAGCACCGGCGCGGCCCGCAGAGGCAACGGCTCCGACAGCCGCTCCAGTGCTAGCGCCCAGCCCGACGGCTTCGCGGGATTCAAACCAGCCGATTCCGTCACATGTGCACGCCAGCCCATCGATCCGCGCCTTCGCGCGCGAACTGGGAGTCGATCTCACCAAGGTCAAAGGCACAGCCCCCAAGGGCCGCATTACCAAGGAAGACGTGCAAGGCTACGTCAAAGGCGAACTGGCCAAACCCAAATCGGCTGCGGGCACGGGAGGAGCTTTCGCCTTCCCGGAAATGCCGCATGTCGATTTCACCAAGTTCGGCGAGATCGAGAAGCGCGCGCTGTCTCGCATCAAGAAGCTCTCCGGTAACAACCTCGCCCGCAACTGGGTGATGATCCCGCACGTCACGCAGCAGGACGAAGCCGACATTACCGAAGTCGAAGCCTTCCGCGTCAAGACGAACGAGGAAATCGCCAAGAGCGGCGTCAAGCTCACTATGCTGGCGTTCCTGATCAAGGCGTCGGTAGCCGCGCTGAAAAAATTCCCCGAGTTCAATGCCTCACTCGAGCCCGGCGGCGAAAACCTGATCCTGAAGAAGTACTACAACATCGGTTTTGCGGCGGATACACCCAATGGTTTGGTCGTGCCGGTGATCAAGAACGCCGACCAGAAATCGGTGATCGAGATCGCCAAGGAAATGACCGAACTTTCGCTGAAAGCGCGCGAAGGCAAACTGTCGCCGGCCGAAATGTCCGGTGGCTGTTTCTCGATTTCGTCTCTGGGCGGCATCGGCGGCACCTTCTTCACGCCGATCATCAACGCACCGGAAGTCGCAATCCTGGGGGTATCGAAGTCATCAATGAAACCGGTCTGGAACGGCAAGGAGTTTGTGCCGCGACTGATCTTGCCTCTGTCATTGTCGTACGACCATCGCGTCATCGACGGCGCGGCTGGCGCACGTTTCTCCACTTACTTCGCGGGGTTGATGACCGACATCCGCAAGCTCGTGTTGTAAGGGGCGCGCAATGGCAAATCTCGTAGAAGTCAAAGTTCCCGATATCGGCGATTTCACCGATATCCCGGTGATTGAAATCCTCGTCAAGGTTGGCGATACGATCAAGAAGGAAGATTCGCTGATCTCGCTTGAGAGCGACAAGGCGACGATGGAAGTACCGTCGTCGCACGCCGGTGTGGTGAAGGAAATCAAGGTCAAGCTGGGCGACAAGGTGTCGATGGGCAGCGCGGTATTGGTTGTCGAGGAATCTGCGAGCGCCACAGCCACAGCGCCGGCCGCTCCCTCGGCCACCGCCAAACCGACGTCAGCGCCAGCCGCCCCCGCCAAAGTAGCTCCAGCGCCGGTTGCTGGTGCATACAAGGGCAATATCGACATCACCTGCGACATGCTGGTACTCGGTGCCGGCCCCGGCGGCTACTCTGCCGCATTCCGCGCCGCCGACCTCGGCATGAAAACCGTTATCGTCGAGCGCTACGCGCAGCTCGGCGGCGTGTGCCTCAATGTCGGCTGCATTCCCTCCAAGGCCCTGCTGCACGTCGCCGCAGTGGCCGATGAAGTGCGGCAAATGGAACAGCACGGCATCATCTTCGGCAAGCAGGAAATCCAGCTGGATGGCCTGCGCAAGTACAAGGAAAAAGTGGTGAGCAAGCTCACCACCGGCCTCTCCGGAATGGCGAAGATGCGCAAGGTTGAGGTGGTGCGCGGCGTGGGCCAGTTCCTCGACGCCCATCACCTTGAAGTCGAAGTCACCACCGGCACTGGCCAGGAGAAAACGGGCGAAAAGAAAGTCATCCGCTTCGAGAAAGCCATCATTGCCGCCGGCTCGCAAGTGGTGCGCCTGCCATTCATTCCCGATGATCCGCGCATCGTCGATTCCACCGGCGCGCTGGCGCTGAAGGAAATCCCGAAGAAGATGCTGGTGATTGGTGGCGGCATTATCGGCCTCGAAATGGGCACCGTTTACTCCTCGCTGGGCGCGCGCCTCGATGTGGTGGAAATGCTCGACGGCCTGATGCAGGGCGCCGACCGCGACCTGGTCAAGGTCTGGCAGAAGATGAACGAGAAGCGCTTCGACAACATCATGCTCAAGACCAAAACGGTGGGCGTGGAAGCGAAGAAGGACGGCATCTGGGTCACTTTCGAAGGCGCGGATGACAAAAATGCGGCACCGAAGGAGCCCCAACGCTACGACATGGTGTTGATGAGCGTGGGGCGTTCGCCAAACGGCAAGAAAATCAGCGCCGACAAGGCCGGTGTAGCCGTGACCGATCGGGGCTTCATCAACGTCGATTCGCAGATGCGCACCAACGTGCCGCATATCTTCGCCATCGGCGATGTGGTCGGCCAGCCGATGCTGGCGCACAAAGCGGTACACGAGGGCCACGTGGCGGCGGAAGCGGCGGCGGGGCAGAAAGCCCATTTCGATGCACGCGTGATTCCGTCGGTTGCCTACACCGACCCCGAAGTGGCTTGGGTCGGCGAGACTGAAGACACGTGCAAGGCCAAGGGCATCAAGTTCGGCAAAGCCACCTTCCCGTGGGCCGCATCCGGGCGTGCGATTGCCAATGGCCGCGACGAAGGCTTCACCAAGATCATCGTCGATTCGGAAACGCATCGTGTTATCGGCGGTGGCATTGTCGGCACGCATGCCGGCGATCTAATCAGCGAATTCGCGCTGGCGATCGAAATGGGCTGCGATCCGACCGACATCGGCAAGACGATTCACCCGCACCCCACGCTGGGTGAGTCGATCGGCATGGTGGCGGAAATGTTCGAAGGCGTCTGTACCGACGTACCACCGCCGCGAAAGGCATCATAAACAAACCCCAGCATTGGTGCGGCTTTCAGGCCAAAAATAGCCTGATCGCCGCACCAGTGCTAGAGTTTCGCCACAATGTGCGGGCATCGATCGGGTAAATTGGCGGCTTCCTCTCGCCCGCTTACAATCCCATCATGCACACCACGCTGTTTCGCCTCGTCGGCATTGCCATCGTCATCGCGATCTGGATTCTCTCGCTGATCCCGTTGAGCGGTACCCCTCCGGTGCCAGGCAGTGACAAGACGCATCATCTGCTGGCCTACTTCGCCTGCTTGTTCTGCTGGGCGCAGGTGTATCGCCTGCCGTTGTCGCGTCTCAAACTGGCGATAGGTTTCATCCTGATGGGCGCCTTGGTGGAATGCGCCCAGGGCTTGACCAGCTATCGATTCTTCGAATGGCTGGACATGGTTGCCAATGCGGCGGGCGTGATCATCGCCTGGCTGGTGGTGACGGTACAGCTTTCCCTGCAGCGACGGCTTTCTTCCCGGCGCGCGCCATGAAAAGCATCTGCGTCTACTGCGGCTCCAGCCCCGACGCGGATCCGGCGTTTCTGTCACTGGCGCGGCGTTTCGGCCGCGGCCTGGCGGAACGCGGCCACCAACTGGTTTTCGGCGGCGTGGGACTTGGCTTGATGGGCGCGGTGGCCGATGGCGCGCTCAGCGCCGGTGGCCGCGTCGTCGGCATCATTCCCAAGGCGTTGCTGGAGATGGAAGTTGCCCATCCGCATCTGGCGGAGCTGCATGTGGTGGACGATATGCACCAGCGCAAACGCATGATGGCCGAGCGCGCCGATGGCTTCGTCGTGCTGCCCGGCGGCTGCGGCACGCTGGACGAATTTTTCGAAATCTTCACCTGGGCGCAGCTGGGTTTTCACGAAAAACCGGTCGCGATCCTGAACGGCAACGACTATTACGAGCCGATGCTGGCGATGATGCGCAGCATGGTGCGGCACGGCTTTCTCAAGGAAGTGCACTTCGACATGCTGATCGTCGATGCCAATCACGATGCCCTGCTGCAGCGCATGAGCGAGTTCGTGCCACCCCGCGTCTCGAAATGGAACCGGGGACCGGGGTGAGTTGCACGCTGGACCACCTCGTACTCGGCTGTGCCGATCTCGACAAGGGCGCGGCCTGGTTGCAGCGGTTTCTCGGTGTGACGCTATCACCGGTCGGCGTGCACACGCGAATGGGCACGCACAACCGCCTGCTGTCGCTGGGGCCGGATTGTTATCTCGAACTGATTGCCATCGGCCCTGCAGGCCAGCCGCCGTTTATGCCCAGATGGTTCGGGCTCGATACGCGTGACGTACAGGATCGCATTGCCACCAAGCCCCGGCTGCTGGGCTGGGTGGCACGGACCGATGACATCGACGGCGTTGCCGAACGTACCGGCGGCGTTCTCGGCAGCGTGCAACCGATGGAGCGTGGCGATTTCCGCTGGCGCATCACCATTCCGGAAGATGGCTACCCGATCGAAGGCGGCCTGGTGCCGACGCTGATCCAGTGGGATGTGCCGTTTCATCCTTGCGAGCGCCTGCCAGACCAGCAATGCCGCTTCGAATGGATGGAAGCGGCGCATCCCAATCCGGCAAAGGTGCATTACCTGCTGGGAGAACTGGGACTGGCGGAACAATTGAAGCTAACGCCCAGCCCGCCCTACTCCGGCATGACCATGTGCGCCTATGTGCGCACGCCAAGTGGCGTGAAAACGCTGATGAGCTAAACTTGCTCGATATGAAACGAATCCTGAAACAAGTGTTGTTCGCGCTGCTGGCGTTGATTGCCATCGCCGCATTGCTCGCCGCCATCGAAACTTTTGGAGGACAACCTATGGGTCTGTTTGCGGGATCGCGCCCTACCAACCTTGGCTATACCAGCGGAAAATTCGCGCCGCCGCCGTGGAAGCCGAACTGTGTCACATCGACCGTCGAAAAATCGGACAAGCACTACATCGAACCGCTGGCATTTACCGGTTCATCCGCAGACGCATGGAAGAAGCTGCAAGGCATCGTCAAGGGCTCGCCGCGTGCCAGCGTCGTCAGCGAGAACGCGGGCTACCTCTACGCCGAATTCAAGAGCGCCGGTTTGGGCTTTGTCGATGACGTGGAGTTCGCACTCGACGAAAAAGCCGGTGCAATACAGGTGCGCTCCGCCTCCCGCCTCGGCATTCGCGATTTCGATGTGAACCGCAAGCGCATCGAATCGATTCGCAGTCAGTTCGGCAAATAGTCTCTTTCTGCTTTATGCGTGCAGTGAAGTTGTTGTGGGTGGCACCGATCACATTGTTCGGTGCATTGCTCGCGACGATGATTCGCGTATCCGGCGGCAGGTTTGAGCGGCAAGGGACTGCATGGGAAGCCTCAGGCGGTTGTGCGCGAAGAGTGCTGTGGTTGATAAACCCGTGGATGCAGATCGAGGCGATCACACTGGGCCACGTCATTCTGGCCCGGGATGCGACGACTGCAAGCCGAATGCGTAGTCACGAACAAGTGCATGTGCGGCAATATGAGCGCTGGGGGGTTTTGTTTCCGGCGGCTTACCTGATTGCCAGCGCTGCCGCAGCACTACGCGGCGAATGTCCCTATCGCGGCAATGTGTTCGAGCGCGAAGCCTTCGCTTTGGACGGCCGAGTTAACTCAGGGCAGAACGTTCGCCGCGACTAACGCCATCGCCACAATGGCCGACTGGCGTTCCGCGTTGAAAAACTGCTTGGGCGATGCTTCCGCATCGATGATGCCGATCACCTTGCCATCGCTATCGAGTATGGGCACGCAGATCTCCGATTGCACGGCATCGTCACAAACGTAGAACCCACCACCCTGCGCGGTGTATTCCGCCACATCGTCGATCACTTTGGCCTGACCGGAAAGGCCGACCGTGCTGTTGGTGCTGCCTTTGGCGAATTCGGCATTGAGCGGAAACTCCGCGCGGCTCGGACGTCCGCGATAGGCCAGTTTGACCAGCACTTCGCTGCCGGCTGCGTTCTTGCGACGCTGATAAATGCCTACCCAGTCGGTTCCCGTCACCATCGTCGCGCGCGTGACCAGAATATTCAGCAGCTTCAGCTTGCGCGTGGTCGCGTCATTCTCGCCACCCAGCGGCTTCGCCAAGTCGTACAGCACCGGATCCATTTCCTCGATCAGCGAGCAGGAACCATCCTCAGACAGCTTGGGCACTTCATAGCGATACAAGGCATCGCTGGAAACTTCCATCGGCGTGCTGAGCTGCGCGATGTGATCGTGCACGGCTTTTTCGATCACGGGGGTGTGATCGGCCAGTCCATCCAGTCCGGAGGCAAACAGATAGCTGCGGATACGTTCTGCGGTGTTCATGCGCGGTGCCCACGCATCAGCGCCTGGTCCAGATCGTCGATCAGGTCATCGACATTCTCGATGTCCACCGACAGGCGCAGCAGATCGAACGGTACCGGCGTATTGGCACCCTCCACGCTCGCTCTATGCTCGATCAGGCTCTCTACGCCGCCCAGTGAGGTAGCGCGCTTCCAGATATCGACGTGCGCTGCTGTTGCAATCGCAGCCGCTTCACCACCTTTGACGCGAATCGACAGCATGCCGCCAAAGCCGTTGTTCATCTGCTTCGCGGCGATCTCATGTCCTGGGAAACTGGCGAGCCCTGGATAAAGCACTTCTTCAACCAGTTCATGCCCTTGCAGAAATTCGGCCAGGATCTGCGCCGACTTGCAAGCCGCGCTGACGCGCAAAAACAGCGTGCGCATGCCGCGCAGCAGCAACCACGCCTCAAACGGGCCAAGCGTCCCGCCAATCTGCGCGCGCACCGCTTTCACGCGCTGCCAGTAGTCCGAATCCTCGCGCGCCACCAGGGCACCAGCGATAACGTCGGAATGACCGTTGAGATACTTGGTTGCCGAGTGCATGACGATGTCCGCGCCCAGCGTCAGCGGCCGCGTCAGTACCGGCGATGCCGTCGTCGAATCAACGGCCAGCATCGCCCCACCTGCGCGAGCGATTTCGGCGGCGGCGGCAATATCGGTGATCGTCCACATCGGATTAGCCGGCGTCTCCACCCACACCAGCCGAGTTTTGCCGAGGCGAACCGCGCGTTTCAGTTCATCGAGATTCGACATATCAATGAACTCGACCTGCAAGCCCCATTGGGTGGCGTAGTTCGCAAGCCAATTGCGCAGCGACCAGTACATCACCTTCGGCGCGATCACGTGGTTTCCAGGCTTGAGTGCCATGAACACAGCAGTCGCGGCTGCCATGCCGGATGCGAACAGCGCCGCTTTCGAACCCTTCTCCAGTTCGCACAGTACGGCTTCGGCCTGATCGAACGAAGGGTTGTGATCGCGTGCGTACACGCGACCGCTGCGGTACTGATTGTCGGCGTCGCGAACGTAAGTGGTGGAGGTATGAATCGCCGGCGAAATCGCCTTCGTTGCATCGTCCACCCAGCCCAGCGCCTGCGCCGCCGTCGTTTCCGGCATCACCATCTTGTCCATGTCAGCCCTTCTGGTTGGTGGATGCGACGTTGATGGGCGGCCGGTCGATGAAGGTCACTTCCAGCCCGCGCGATTTCATCCAGTCTGCCACGGCAAA
>JAEUNB010000143.1 GCA_016790625.1 Betaproteobacteria bacterium
AGGTTTTTCCAGCTATTTGTATTGGTTCGCCCACCATCGGCTTCAGCGGTTCGTGTGATCTTGTCCCCGTAGTAAGTTCGGGAATCGTGAGCCGCACACTCGCAGGGGCCAGCGGCGAGCTGACCGTCACCTCCGCCGACATCAGTTCAAGCACCTTGCCTTCGGGGACGGAGAATCCCAGATTGAGTTGCGGTTCCTTCTCCCGGATTCGCGGATAGATGGCAACAGCAGCGTGCACTGTCACGTCTTCGACCTTGTACTGTGCGGTCCAGAACCCCAGGCAGCGGCCTTCGCTGATCTTGGCGCCCGGCATCTCGGGCCAGTAGTCCGTCATGGGATAGAACGGGAAGCAGCCTGCGATCAGGCTGACCGAAAAGGCAAAAATGATTTTGGCGATGCGATTCGGCATTGGCGTTCCTGCTATCGAGATGCGACGATTATGCGCTGGCCGTCGGCACTATCGATGTGGCGACTTAATGTGTTCAAGGTCGTCCCCGCGAACCACCACAAGGGTGGCGCCGGTCGAGGACCCCTAGCCATGTATTGATCGAAAAATAGTTAGAGGTCCCCGCCTACGCGGGGACGACAAAAAACTATTGGAATGGCGCGTCCATCGCGCATCCATCACCCCTTTTCCACCCACCCCTTCACCCGCGCATAAACCTCCGCACGATTCAAGAGATCGAAGTGATCCGCACCGAAGCAAAGGTATTGCCGCGCAGCGGGGATCGGCAGCGTGAGCGCCTCATCCTTGTGCCGCCCAACCGCGCTCGCGACCGGCACCAGCCCATCACCTTGCAGGCGTTTGCCTTCGCCGCGCTGGGCCTGCTTGCTGGCGGCGACGACAAAAATTTTCACCCCTCTCGGCAGCGGCACCGGTTCACGCGTGTCACGCGCGCCCGCGCTGCGCGCCCAATCTTCATCGCGCAGATTGCCGTGGCGCAAATCCTTGATGCCCGCACTGCGCACGTTGCCCAGCTTGGCGAATGGTGCCGAATAGGGGCTCACACCGAGCAAAATATCCAGTCCGTTGCCGGCACGTTCCAGCGGCGCACCGTGATGCGGCGTACCGAGAAAGATCGCTTTCTTCAGCTTCTTTGGCCACGCGTGCCCGGCCTGCTGCGCGTAGTGGCAGGCACTGCGCGACACCAGCCCGCCCATGCTGTGGCCGATGATGACCAGCTCGCGAACCGCGACCGGCCATTCGGCGAGCAACTGTTCCAGCGCATCGGCGAACGCGCGACCGTTGATGGAGATATGGCGGCCACTGTTGTAGTTTAAGTAGAGCGGCGTGTAGCTCAGGTCCTGCGCCAGCGCTGCGCCGTGGTCGTGACCTTCGCGCCGCCATTGCAGATCGTTCATGCACAGGCCGTGCACCAGTATCAGCAGTTTGTTGCCCGGCGTTTCGATGCTCTCCGCAATTGACTGCCGATCCAGCGTCAATGCCTTGCCTTGATGGCGAAACCGCATCGCAATCGCCAGCGGATTCCCGGTTTCTTCCAGGTAGTCGCCCAGCACGCCGTTAAGCGCCGACAGCACCGCTTCGCGCTGAGCGGATGATTTGCCGCCTTTCAGCAGCGGCGCCAATTGCGCCAGCGCCTTGTCGAGACCAAAGCCGACCGCTCGCGTGACGCCGCGAACGCTGCGATAAACCAATCCGGTAATGCCGCTGGTGCGTCCGTCCCGCGGCTTGCCGACCACCGGCGCAACGCGCGAAATCTGCCGATGCATTTGCTCGACGATATCGGTGACGCCGACAACGGCGTCGATGAGAATTTTGCTGCCGCCGCGCAGATCGGCGGCCGTCGTTGCGACGCGCGCCGGCGCGGATTTCAAATCGGCGGCCTTGCCCACATCAGCCCGCCGTCTGGCGTCGCTCTACATTCACTTCGTTTCCGGCGGCACCGGGGCAGGATCTTCCGGCGATTCTTCGGCCGGTGCATCGCCCGCTGCGGCGTTGGCCTTTCTCAGTTCTTTTTCGGCTTTCTTCTTTTTCTTTTCCAGCTCGCGCTGGCGCTTTTCAAACTGGTAGTTCGGCTTCATCAAGATCCTTTCGTTGAGTGCAGTACGGATTGTGCCGGATGCGTTGGTGGTTTTATTGAGCGGCTGCATCGCGTGTCGCTATTGTGCAGGAATTAGCGGGCATTCTGCGGGATGAGGTGCTCATTGCGGACTGGTGGGGCCGTAATATCGCAGGATCAAACTCAAGCACTGGTGCGGTGTTTGGGGCACTTTTGGCTGGGGAGGCGCGTGGGTGCTGGGGTTTGGTCTTTGCACTATGCGAGACCTTTAAAACACCGTCATTCCCGCGCAGGCGGGAATCCAAGTTTGTTGATATATCACCTCATTGCAAAGAAGCTTGGATTCCCGCCTGCGCGGGAATGACGGTTTTTTTGAGTTGTGCTTGTGTCTTTGGCACCAGCCCGCAACTTAGCAATGCTAAAGTTCGCGCGTCACCAACTCAAAAGGTGCCCGCCATGCCAAGCCGCCCATTCGCGTTCGCCGCTCTCGCCGCGCTGCTGATCGCCGCGCCCGCTTCCGCCAGCGAAAAAGAAAAATCTGCCGAGCGGCCACTCATCTATAAGTCCCCCGTGCTCCGCGTCGTGATGCTGGAGAAACTCTATCGCGTGAACGACCGGCAGTTTGACCGGCTGGCGGACATCATGAAATATCTCAGGGATAAAGAGCCGGTGCAGTTTTATATCGACGTCTGCCAGATTACCCGCGAGGAAGATGTCTCCGTGTTCCATCGTGAGGTGCAACGTACCTATTCCGGCCCGGTCTATGTGCGGCGCTTGGGGAAAAACGCGCTGGAATGCTCCTGGAATTCGTCGAAGCCGCCGCCGCGCAGCACCTAGCAACCACGTTTCGCGCGATGCGCTTCGCAATCAACGCATCGCCGTCCTTTATCATGGCGCCATGTCTTCACGCGCACATGAAATTCTCCACTCCGTTTTCGGCTACCCCAGTTTTCGCGGCGAACAGCAGGCCATCGTCGATCATCTGATTGGCGGCGGCGATGCGCTGGTGCTGATGCCCACCGGTGGCGGTAAATCGCTGTGTTTCCAGATTCCCGCACTGGTGCGCGATGGCACCGCGATTGTCGTCTCGCCACTGATTGCGTTGATGCAGGACCAGGTGGAAACGCTGCAGCAGCTCGGTGTGAAGGCGGCGTTCCTCAATTCCACCCTGGATGCGCGCGAATCGAATGCACTGGAGCGTTCGCTGGTCATTGGCGAACTCGATCTGCTTTACGTCGCACCGTAACGTTTGCTGAAGACGCGATTTCTCGTTCTGCTGAGCCAGTCGCACAT
>JAEUNB010000197.1 GCA_016790625.1 Betaproteobacteria bacterium
TCGTCGCGTACCGGTCATCCTGCAGAGCGAGGCACCGGAGTGCGGAATCGCCTGTCTGGCTATGATTGCGTCTTATCACGGACATCTGACCGATTTGTCGGCGATGCGCCTGCGCCTATCGCCGTCGCTCAAGGGGGTGACGCTGAAACACGTCTCGCAGGTGGCGGAGTCGATGGGACTCGCGGCGCGGGGCGTTCAAGTCCCACTTGAATCGCTGACCAAGTTGCAGTTGCCTGCCGTGCTGCACTGGGACATGAATCATTTTGTCGTGCTGACCAAGGTATCAACGAAGTATCTGTGGGTGCACGATCCCGCGCGCGGCAAGCGCCGGCTCAAAATCAGTGAGGCCTCGCGCCATTTCACCGGCGTGGCGATGGAGTTCACACCCAATCAGGATTTTCGCCGCACCGATGAGCGTGAAAAGGTCAGCGCGTGGCAGTTGCTGAACGCTGGCTCGGGCCTGGGGGGAACAATATTCCAGCTTGTGGTGTTGTCCCTCGCACTCGAAGTGTTCGCTATTGCGATGCCGTTTTTCCTGCAATTGGTGGTGGACCGCGTGTTGGTGGGGCGTGATACCGATTTGCTCGCGGTGCTCGGAATCGCTTTTTCTGCGCTGGTATTGATTCAGGTTGTTGTCACAGCAGTTCGCGCTTGGGTCGGAGTCTACCTGTCGACACACTTTAATCTGCGATTGCTCACCGCGCTGTTCAATCATCTGCTGAAATTGCCATTGTCGTGGTTTGAAAAACGCAACATCGGCGACATCGTCTCCAAATTCCGCAGCGTCGACGTGATTCAGAAGACGCTGTCGACCACTTTTGTCGAGACATTTATTGACGGCGTGATGGTGCTGATCACGCTGGCTGTCATGTGGTTCTACAGTGCCAAGCTGACGGCAGTCGTTATGTCCGCCGCAGCGATTTACGCTACGCTACGCTGGTATTTCTTCTATCCCCAACGGTACGCGACAGACGAGCAACTGGCGCACGAAGCCAAGGCCAGCACGCACTTTATCGAGACGCTGCGCGGCATGATGGCACTAAAAATCAATATGCGTGAGAACGAGCGCCGTGGTGCTTACCAGAATCTGGTGGTGGATCAGATCAATGCTGGCGTGAAGGTGCAGAACGTTGGCATCTTCCAGCGCGCATCCAATAGCCTGGTGTTCGGCCTCGAAAGCATCATTGTCATCTGGCTCGGCGCATTGCTAGTGATGGAAGGAAAGTTCTCGGTTGGCATGCTTTACGCTTTCTTGGGTTTCAAGCTGGTGTTCCTTGGTCGGGTGAACAATCTGATCGACAAGTGGAACGAGTTCAGGATGCTGGATTTGCATGCCGAGCGGATCGCCGATATCGCGCTGGCCGAGGCGGAAACGGTGTCGAGCGCGCAAGCGGTATTTGCGGTCAACAATGAACCGCTGACGATAGAGGCGCGCAACCTGAGCTTTGCCTATGGCCCGGAGGGTTATGCGTTTCGCAATGTCAACCTGCAAATTTTGCCGGGAGAGCGCGTGGCAATTGTCGGTCCGTCGGGCTGTGGCAAAACAACCTTGCTGAAAGTTTTGCTGGGACTGCTGCAGCCAACGGAAGGGCAGGTGTTGGTAAACGGACGCGATTTGCGCGACTGGGACTTGGGGCAATATCGGTCAAAAGTCGGGGCAGTCATGCAGGACGACCAACTGTTTGTCGGCACCATCGAAGATAACATCAGTTTCTTCGATGCCGAACACGATCCGGAACGGGTTCGCGAATGCGCGAGGTTGGCGCAAATCGATGCGGAAATCGCGAATACGCCGATGGGCTACAACACCATCGTTGGTTCGCTGGGTATGAGCCTGTCAGGTGGGCAGAAGCAGCGCGTCATGCTGGCGCGCGCGCTGTACCGTCGTCCGCAGGTGCTATTTCTGGATGAGACGTTGGATCAGGTTGATACTGGGCAGGAGTATGCCATCCGCGATCAAATAGCAGGCGGCGTGTCCAGCATGCTGTTCGTGAGCCACCGCCCAGAGTCCGTCAGGAATGCGCGGGTGGTCAAATTACTAAGTACACATGCAATTTAGAACGCGACAACCATGGAGCCACCGCCGACCAGCGCGAGGGACAGGTCATCAAGCTTGATCATTTCTGGTTGGGCGACAGCGGCTTCTGCGGACTCGATAACCGGGGTGTCGATCAGGTTCAGTTCTTTGCTCATGATGTTCTCCGAAGAAATAAGTGAGTAAATAGGTTAGAAATTGTGGGTTAGAACGCGACAACCATGGAGCCACCGCCGACCAGCGCGAGGGACAGGTCATCAAGCTTGATCATTTCTGGTTGGGCGACAGCGGCTTCTGCAGACTCGATAACCGGGGTGTCGATCAGGTTCAGTTCTTTGCTCATGTCTAACTCCTTGGTAGATTTGGTAAAAATTGAAAATTGTGAATTAGTTCACAGTTTTCCTGAGGATACTGTGGTGATAAACTGATTTGCAAGGGTTTTCTGACAGATACATTTGGCAGCCTTCACTTTGAACCAAAACGAAAAAGTCATTTTTAATCAAGCGAGTAGCGTAATTAGTCAGGCTATTCGCGATGGTGCCTGCAGCGATCTCCGATTGATGGAGGCGCTGGCGTTGCAACTCGGCACCGTCCGCGTTGACGTTGAGGCGCAACTCAAGCTGATGCTGGATGCTGTGCGCTTCCTTTATGTATCAGGCCAGGCATTTCGTGCCATTCCGATAGCACAGAAAGCGCGCTCCCTTGGACTGGAAACGTCGCAACCTAAAGCGACGCTGGACGCGTTGATTGCGTTGGGGATTTGTTCGGCCGATTCAGGCGGGCTTCCGGACGCAATGGAGGCCTACGCAGACGCGCTTTCTCTCGCGCAGGGGCTGACCGATACGGTAGCTCAGGGGAAGATTTGGCTGAATTTAGGAACCGCGCTGGCTTACAGTGGCTTATATAGTGAGGCATTGGTTTGTTTTGAGCGTGCTGATGTATTTGCGTCATCCGATCCAGGGTTGGCGCATATCCGCCCCGGCATTTTTACCAATATTGCAGTTTGCTATTTGAATCTGGACGAGTTCCGGCAAGGGCTGATCGCTATTGAGAAAGCGATCGCTCTATCTGCGGATAGCAAAGATCCACATGCGTTGCTGAACCGCGCGTTGGCCGAAAACCAATACACCCGCTTACTACTCGAAGTAAATAATTTCGAAGGAGCAAAGGAGCATGCTCGCCTCGGGCGCCACTTTGCAGCTCAATCGAAGTCGCCTCGCGCAGATATTTTTG
>JAEUNB010000198.1 GCA_016790625.1 Betaproteobacteria bacterium
ATCTCCGGTGGCTCCAACATTTACCCGCGTGAGGTTGAGGAAGTGCTGCTCACGCATCCGGCGGTGGCGGAAGTCTCGGTGATCGGGCAGGCCGATGCGGAGTGGGGCGAGGTGGTGGTGGCGTTCGTGGTCGCGAATACAGGCCACGAGATCGACACGGCAGAGTTGGACGCGCTCTGCCTGGGGCACATCGCGCGCTTCAAGCGGCCCAAGTATTACCGTGTCGTGGAAGTGCTGCCGAAGAACAATAACGGCAAGGTACTGAAGACCGAGCTGCGCAAGTTGGTGTAGCGGAAATGGCGCACCGGCTTGCCGGATATCAAACTCGCTGCAGGCGTTTTGCGCTATAACCGTGGGCATGTTTGCCGGATTCCGCCAGACCCGCCTGCTTGCCAACGGCGTCAACATTCACACACGCATCGGCGGCAGCGGGCCACCGCTCCTGCTGCTGCACGGCTATCCGCAGTCGCAGCTGATCTGGCATCGCGTGGCTGAGGAACTGGCGAAACATTACACCGTGGTGCTAACCGACCTGCGCGGTTACGGTCAAAGCGACAAGCCCGCCGGCCAGCCCGATCACACCAACTACAGCAAGCGCACCATGGCGCAGGACCAGACGCAGGTGATGCGGCAGCTGGGCTTCGATGAATTTTATCTCTGCGGACACGATCGCGGCGGACGCGTCTCGCATCGCCTCGCGGTCGACCATCCCGAGGCGGTGAAAAAACTGATGCTGCTCGACATTTCGCCCACGCTGACCATGTACGAGCAGACCAATATGGAATTTGCGCGCTCCTACTGGTGGTGGTTCTGGCTGATCCAGCCGGCACCGTTTCCGGAGTCCATGGTTGCGGCCGCGCCGGAAACGTATCTGAAGAAAAAGATCGGCTGGGGTCATGCCGGATTGTCGGCGTTTACCGAGCAAACCTATTCCGCCTACCTTTCCTACGTCAGCGACCCCGCCACCATGCACGGCATGTGCGAAGACTATCGCGCCGCTGCTTCGATCGATCTGGCGCATGACCGTGCCGATCGCGATGCGGGCAAGAAGATTGCGTGCCCGGTGAACGTGCTGTGGGGCGAGTTCGGTGTGGTCAATCGTTGTTTCAAACCGCTTGAAGATTGGCGCGTGGTGGCGGACGATGTGCGTGGCCGCACGTTGCCCTGCGGCCACTACATTCCGGAGGAAGTGCCGGTGCTGTTGCTGGATGAGATGAAGGCGTTTTTCGTTTGAATGCGAAAGATAAACTCAAGCACTGGTGCGGACTTCAGGCCGAAAGTGGCTGGAGAGGCGCACCAGTGCTTGAGTTTGATGGCTATGGCGCGATCAACGGGAGAATTCAGCAAATCGAGAAGCTGGAATGCCGATAAAAATCGATGATGCCTGGGCGCACATTTATGTTTCGGTATTGATCTATCTCGGTTTTGTCGGGATTGGAATCGCTGTAGTGGGCGGGGTGATGGGTGTTCAGTACTCGGTTGAGATCGGCAGCGGCATTTTTTTGGTGAGCCGGCTTTGTTTGGGCGCCGTCAATACACCCAAGCCGATTGATCGCGGAGAGGAAGCTGGTAGCGATGACCAGGTGCCTGAACGGCCGGTATTGAAGGCGAAGAAAATTCGACGCAAAGTTTGATTGGTTATCAAAGCAAGAGAAGTTCGAAGCCATATTTCAGGAGCGCCATGTGAGCAAAAAACATCAAATCGCCGTCATTGCCGGCGACGGTATCGGCAAGGAAGTGGTGCCCGAAGGTATGCGCGTGCTCGAAGCCGCAGGCCGCAAATTCGGTATTTCATTCCAGTTCGACGAGAAGCCGTGGAGTTGCGATTACTACGCCAAGCACGGCAAGATGATGCCGGACGACGGCCTCGCCGAGATTCGCAATCATGAAGCGATTTATCTCGGCGCGGTCGGCTTCCCTAGCGTGCCGGATCACGTTTCGCTGTGGGGCCTGCTGATTCCGATCCGCCGCGAGTTCCAGCTTTACGCCAATGTGCGGCCGGTACGATTGATGCCGGGCGTGCCGTCGCCGCTGGCAGGCCGCAAGGCGGGCGACATCGATTTTTGGGTGGTGCGCGAGAACAACGAGGGGGAGTACTCTTCCATCGGCGGACGCATGTATGCCGGCACTGAACACGAGATGGTGATGCAGCAGACCATCTTCACTCGGCGTGGCGTTGATCGCATCCTCAAATACGCCTTCGAACTGGCGAAGACGCGGTCAAAGAAGCATGTGACTTCGTGCACCAAGTCCAATGGCATCGCCATTACCATGCCGTACTGGGACGAGCGCTTCAAGGAGATGTCGGCGAAATATCCGGACATCAGGACCTCGCAATATCACGTCGATATCCTGACCGCGCATTTCGTGCAGCATCCGGATTGGTTCGACGTGGTAGTGGGCTCGAATCTGTTCGGCGATATTCTTTCCGACCTCGGTCCCGCGTGCACTGGCACCATCGGCATTGCGCCGTCCGGCAACCTGAATCCGGAACGTGAATTCCCCTCCTGCTTCGAGCCGGTGCATGGGAGCGCGCCGGATATTTACGGCAAGGGTATCGCGAACCCTATTGGGCAAATATGGTCCGGTGCCATGATGCTGGAACATCTTGGACACAAGGCCGCCGGGGATGCTATCGTCAGCGCCATCGAGAAGGTGCTGGTGGAGGGGCCGCGCACGCGCGACATGGGCGGTACCGCATCGACGGCGGACGTGGGCAAGGCGATTGCGGAGGCGTTGTAGAGCTGCGTTGCAGATTCAGCAGGATGGCAGGCGGAGTTCAATAAAAAATATTCCGGAGGACATCATGAAATCGACAGCTAGGCGCATGACGGTAGTAGCGGCAGGTTTGTGGGTGGCGGCATCCCTATTCGGCGCGGGTGTGGTCCACGCGGCGTATCCCGACAAGCCGGTGAAATACATCATTCCGTTTGCGCCGGGCGGCGAATCGGACATCGCGGCCCGCTTCCAGCAAATCGTATTCAAGAAAAAATACGGTCAGGAAATGATCATCGAATCCAAGCCTGGAGCCGGTGGTGCGTTAGCCTGGACGCTGACCAATACCTTTCCCGGCGATGGCTACACCTGGATGAGCACGAACCTGCCGCACATCGTGCTGCAGCCGCTGGAAGGCCAGGTGCAATACAAGACCGAAGATCTCGCCAACGTTTGCTTCTATCACTACACGCCGGATGCGATCGTGGTGCGCAGCGAAAGCCCGTTCAAGACTTATCAGGAGCTGGTGAAGGCGGCCAAGGATTCGCCGGGCAAAGTGAGCATTGCCGGCTCTGGCACCAATTCCGCTAACCATCTGGCAACCGAGCGCTTCAATGGCGTTGCTGGCGTGAAGACGACTTATGTGCCGTTCAAAGGCACCGGTGATCTGGTGGCCTCATTGCTGGGCGGCCATGTGGATCTGGCGATGTCCTATGTCACGCTGGCGATTGCGCAGAAGGGCAAGACGCGCGTGCTGGCGGTGGCGACCGAGAAGCGTCATCCGCAGTTTCCCGATACACCGACCTTCAAGGAGCTCGGCATTGATTGGGTCGATGGTGCCTATCGCGGCGTCGCCTTGCCCAAGTCTGCGCCGGCAGAATTGAAGAAACAGGTTTCCGATATCTGCCTTGATATCAACAAGGATGCGGACTTTCAGAAACGCATGGCCGAAGGCGGCTTCGAACTGGTCGATGTCGGTGTCGACAAGATGCCGGGCTTCATGGCCGAACGCACCAAGGTCTATATCGAAAACGCCAAGCGCATGGGATTAACGAAATAGGCGAAATGACGTTTTGTAGGCCGGTTCTGACACCAAGACGCCGGTGCTAGAATCGGTGAAAACAGGTTTTAACTAGCGGAGGGGCAATGAAACTAAAGAATCCCAAGGACTTTTGGTCCGGGGTCATGTTCATGGCAATAGGCTTGGCCTTTGCCATCGTCGTCAAGGTGTTCGAATACCCGATGGGTACCTCCAGCCGGATGGGGCCGGGCTATTTCCCATTTGTACTGGGTATCGTCATGACCTTGCTTGGTGTTGCCATCATCATCGAATCGATGGCAACTCAAGGAGAGCCGGTAAGCAAGTTCGCGTGGCGCCCGCTGGCATTTATTCTCGGTGCGGTGGTGATCTTCGGTTTGATCGTCAAGGTGGCCGGCATGGCGGCATCAATCATCGTGCTGGTATTGGTCTCCGCGTTCGGCGGACACGAGTTCAAGCTGAAGGAAGTACTGATTGCCGGGGTCATCCTGGCGGTGTTCTCGGTACTGGTGTTCGTGTACGGCCTGAAGCTGCCGTTCCCGATCTGGCCCTCATTCATCAGCGGTTAAGGACCTACACATGGAACAACTGCTCTCGAATCTGGCGCTGGGCTTCGGCGTCGCGCTCACGCTTAATAACCTCCTGTACTGCTTGGTCGGTTGCCTGCTGGGTACGCTGATCGGTGTGTTGCCGGGCATCGGCCCGATTGCCACCATCGCGATGCTGTTGCCGGCGACTTTTACACTGCCGCCAGAGTCTTCGCTGATCATGCTGGCCGGTATCTATTACGGCGCGCAGTATGGCGGCTCGACCACCGCGATCCTGGTCAATCTGCCGGGCGAGTCGTCGTCGGTGGTTACTGCGCTGGACGGCTATCAGATGGCACGCCAAGGGCGTGCCGGTGTGGCATTGTCGGTCGCGGCACTGGGTTCGTTCTTCGCTGGTTGTGTGGCTACCTTCCTGCTGGCTGCTGCTGCGCCGCCCTTGGCGCAAATCGCGTTCAAATTCGGCCCTGCCGAATATTTCTCGCTGATGATTCTGGGCCTGATTGCGGCAGTGGTGCTGGCGCACGGCTCGGTGATCAAGGCGATCGGCATGATCCTGTTGGGTCTCCTGCTGGGCCTGGTCGGCACCGACGTCAATTCCGGCATGGCACGATTCTCGTTCGGCATCCCGGAGCTGACCGACGGCATTGGCTTCGTTGCCATCGCCATGGGTGTGTTCGGTTTTGCCGAGATCATCAAGAATCTCGAGCAGGGCGAGGCACGCGAAGTATTCACCAACAAGGTGACTTCGCTGTGGCCAACCAAGCAGGACATCAAGGATGCCTTCCCCGCCGTGTTGCGAGGTACGTTCCTCGGTTCGCTGCTGGGGATCCTGCCGGGCGGTGGCGCGGTGCTCGGATCGTTTTCCGCCTACACGCTGGAAAAGAAGATCGCCAAAGATGCGTCGAAATTCGGCAAGGGCGATATTCGCGGTGTAGCCGCGCCGGAATCGGCCAACAATGCGGCGGCGCAAACCTCATTCATCCCGCTGCTGACGCTGGGCATTCCGCCCAATCCGGTGATGGCGCTGATGGTAGGCGCGATGATCATTCAAGGCATTCAGCCCGGCCCGCAGGTGATGACGGAACGCCCGCAATTGTTCTGGGGCATGATCGTCTCGATGTGGATCGGTAACCTGATGCTGGTGATTCTCAACCTGCCACTGATCGGCATGTGGATCAAACTGCTGAAAGTGCCGTATCGCCTGCTGTACCCGGCGATCCTCGTGTTCTGCTGTATCGGTGTGTACTCGCTGTCCAATAGTCCGTTCGATGTACTGATGACGGCGCTGTTCGGCTTTATCGGCTACGTGTTCGTCAAGCTCGATTGCGAACCTGCACCGCTGTTGTTGGGCTTTATTCTTGGCCCGATGATGGAAGAGAATCTGCGCCGGGCTATGCTGCTATCGCGCGGCGATCCGATGACCTTTGTCACGCGTCCCTTGTCGGCGTCACTGCTGGCGATATCGTTGCTGCTGCTGATCATTATTTTCCTGCCGGCGATTCGCAAGAAGCGCGAGGAAGCGTTCCAGGAAGAGTAGTGAAAGTTCAGGTAGGAAAAACAAACCCCGCAATTGCGGGGTTTGTTTTTCCTAAGACCGCCGGCGCGTAGCTGGTGGGGTGCAGAATCTGAATTCGTCATGCTCGCGTAAAATAGCCGTGACATTCTTCGTTTCCGAACATGACCAAACCGACTCCTCCCCGAAAACCCGAGCCGCACGAATGCTGCGGCACCGGTTGCATTCCATGCGTGATGGATATCTACGAGGAAGAGCTGTTCGAGTACGAGAAAGCTCTCAAGGCGTGGGACGCACAGCAGAGCCGTCCGGAAGCGGCTTGATATTGGCCGCAGCTAGAGTTCCCCTTTGCCGGGCTTCTTTGGTACTTGTAGCGAAATGTCATTGCCGACGCTATTGACCACGCGGTTGTCGTTGTATTCCTTGTTGCCGACTATTTTCAGCGTATGAGGGGTTGAATCGCCATTGGAAAGGCTGCCAGTCAGGGTGGCGTACTTGCCCAACGCATCCTGCTTTTGCCGGTAAGCCACATACGCAGGATCGATGGCGCAGCCGGCGAGTAGAACCATGGCACTCCCGGCAACAAGGTATCTATCCACAATCCGCGGCGGCATTTTAGTTGGCGCCTTTTCTGTCCTTGATTGCAAGTTCATTGCCGAGGCTATTGACCACCCGGTC
Source organism: Betaproteobacteria bacterium (assembly GCA_016790625.1). Taxonomy (GTDB): domain Bacteria; phylum Pseudomonadota; class Gammaproteobacteria; order Burkholderiales; family Usitatibacteraceae; genus UKL13-2. Next base: position 6,494 of record JAEUNB010000198.1, read on the forward strand.
CTCGTTGTATTCCTTGTTGCCGACGGCGCGCAGGATGCGCTCGGTTCTTTGCTTGTTTACCAGGCTCCCGGTGAGTGGCGTCTGGTCGCCTGAGGCTGCCAGTTTTTGCTTGTACGCGATGTATTCGGCATCCGGTGTTGCGCAGCCGGTAAGCACAACCATTCCTATCAGCACAATTCCGGTAACAGTCTTTTTCATCCTGACCTCCAGAGTATGAAAGCAGGCATAGCGTAGGCTTGTATGGCCGACTGTGTCAATTCCGGTCTCGGATGCAGGCCCGGTTCACCCCTGCTTGAGGTTTATCATTCGCTGGCCGAATAACGGCGCGAGAAAATCACCTTATCCAACTCTTGGAAGTGCATCATGCCCCAGCCGTTTAACTACCAGTTTCCCTATTCTTCGCAGCGCATGCCGGTGATGGCAAAAAACGTCGTTGCTACGTCGCAGCCGCTGGCCGCCCAGGCGGGTCTGACCATGCTGCAGGCTGGCGGCAATGCCGTCGATGCGGCGATCGCTGCAGCAATTGCGCTGACGGTGGTGGAACCGACCAGCAATGGCATCGGCTCGGACGGCTTTTGCATTCTCTGGGACGGCAAAGAATTGCACGGACTGAATGCGTCAGGGCGCTCGCCGGCAGCATGGACGCCGGATTACTTCGCCCGCAAGTATCCATCACTGTCGACTTTGCCGGTGCGCGGATGGGACAGCGTCACGGTACCGGGTGCGGTATCGCAATGGATGGAACTTTCAACCCGCTTCGGCAAGTTGCCGTTCGAAAAATTGTTTGAACCTGCCATCGGTTACGGGCGCGACGGCCACATGGTGTCGCCCATCACGGCGGTAAGTTGGGCGCGTCAGGCGGAGATGCTGAAAGACCAGCCGGATTTCGTGCGCGATTTCACGCCGGAGGGACGCGTGCCGCGGGCCGGAGAGAAATGGATTCTGAAAGGCCAGGCTGAGACGCTGGAGCAGATCGCGGCGAGCAAGGGCGAATCGTTTTATCGCGGTGCACTGGCGGAGAAAATTGCCGCGCATGCGAAAAACCAAGGTGGAGCGATGACCGCGCAGGATATGGCCGGTCATCGCGCCGACTGGGTTGGCACCATTCACATCGATTACCGCAATGTGCGCCTGCACGAGATTCCGCCCAATGGCCAAGGTCTGGCCGCTTTGCTGGCGCTGGGCATGCTGGAAAATTTCGATCTGCCCAGTTATCCGGTGGACTCGGTTGATAGCGTGCACCTGCAGCTGGAGGCGATGAAGCTCGCCTTTGCCGATGCGCATCGCTATGTCGCCGATTCCGCATTCATGGATGTGCCGATCAGCGCATTGCTCGACAAGCGGTATCTCGCCGAACGCGCGAAACTGATTCGCAAGGAAGTTGCTTCGTCGCCGGTATTCGGTATCCCGAAACACGGCGGCACGGTCTATCTCACCGCAGCCGATGCCAGCGGGATGATGATCAGCTTCATCCAGTCGAACTACATGGGCTTCGGTTCGGGCGTGGTGGTGCCAGGCACCGGCATTTCACTGCAAAATCGCGGCCACGGTTTCAACCTGACGCCGGGTCATCCCAATCAGGTGGCGCCGAACAAGCGTCCGTTCCAGACCATCATTCCCGGCTTTCTCACCGACCATCAAAACAAACCGCTGATGAGTTTCGGCGTGATGGGCGGACACATGCAGCCGCAAGGTCATGCGCAAATGGTGATTCGCATGATCGACTACGGCCAGAACCCGCAGGCGGCCAGCGATGCGCCGCGCTGGATCGTCAATCCGGATTTTTCCGTCGGCCTTGAGCCCGGCTTCAATCCCTCAGCGGTTGAAGCACTGGCCAAGCGTGGTCACAAAATCGCGGCAGCGGAAGCGGTCAACTTTGCCTTCGGCGGTGCGCAACTGATCTGGCGTGGCGAGGATGGCTACATCGCCGGCAGCGATCATCGCAAGGATGGTGGGGCGGTGGGGTACTAGTGTATTCCGACAAAAGTAAAAACCTACTTTTGTCGGGTTAGCTAGTAGAAATTGCCGGCGGAGCCGGACAATTTCTGGACGAAAACCCATTTCAAACCCTAGCGCTGGCGCGGCTTTACGGGAATTTTTGGCCTGAAAGCCGCACCAGTGCTAGGGTTTGCCGATTTTATTCGACTAGCGGAAACGCGTGCCGTGGGCCCAGGCGATCAGGGTGTGGCGATTGCCGCGCGAAACGGTCGTGACTTTATGCGCAAGGAACGAGGGGAAGATCACCACGTCGCCGATATTGCTGTGCAGTTCCGGCACATAACCCGCCACGGTGAGCGCGCCGCCATCGAAGTCGGCGGGATCGGATAGCAGCGCGGTCAGCGTCAGTTTGCGCGTGGCGGCCGGGCCGCTGCCGCAATCGACATGCCACGGTACGCGGTTGCCGCGCCGGTACTTGATCAGTTTGAATTCTTCCAGCGGCGCGGAGATATCGAAATCGAATGCGCGCGCCGCGTCGGTCATCAGCTCGACCACGCGCTCCACCAGCCATTCCGGGGCTTCGGCGGTCGGCAGCCACGAAACCGAACTTGCGCCGCGTACTTCGCCGTAAGAGCGAAACTGGTCGGCGTAGCGCTGGCGTCCGTTCGACAGCGCGAGAATTTCCGCACACTCGGTGCGGCTGAATGTGCGCGGCATGCGCACGATTTCAGTGGCACTGAGCGCAGGCTCGGGGCGAAGTCCGGTGCCGGACTTCGTCTGTTCCCGCCGTTGAAGGGTCGCCAACGGCAAGCTATTTCTTTGCGGGCTTCTTTGCCGGGACGGCAGCTGGCTCGACATGTGCCGGCATCACGAACCAGTCATAGGCATCGGCCAACCACGCCTTGTGTTTTTTCTTCATCAGTTGCTCGGCTTCGGCAAGCGATTTGCACTTGGCGGCATCGTCGCCACTGAAGTGGTGCACCACCGCCGTCAGATGGCCGGCCACGCCGTGCACCGGCACTTTGGGGTAGCTGCCAATGACCAACTGGCCGGACTTACTGGCATCACCTGCATCGCCGTATTCGCACATCGATTTGGTCGGCCCCATGGTCTCGGCTACCGGGCCGGATTGCTTCTTGCTATCGCCGAAACGTGGTGCGACGACCTTCACGGCGAAAAAACTCTTGGCGGATTGTTTGGCCATAATAGCTCCCATTGATATGATCCTGTGCGCAGCCAGAGAGGATAAGTTGAACAAAGGCGTTGCATCTGCGCGGCTTCAACAATATCACGCTACGTGAAGAAAACAATTACGGATGAACGGCAACAGACGAAAATTCGTGAGTACCGCTTGTGCTTCGCTGGCCGGACTGCATTGGGCATTTGCCGGTGCTGCCAGCGGACTGGCCAAACAGCCGATTGTCGCCGTGATTGATGTCGATCAGCCGGATGCAAGGAAGGCAGCGGAGAAATTCGCCACCATGCTCGATCGTCATTTTGCCGGCCGCACCTTGCGGCCGAAGGTGGTGTTCGTACCGTCCGAGTTCCTGCAGCACGAGCATCAGCTGAACGAAAAAAATGCCAGCGCGCTGAAGAAAGCCGTCATCGACAGCGGCGCCGATATCCTGCTGGCCAGCAGCGATAGTTATGCGCAGTTGCTGCGCATGGCCAATCTGGGCAAGCCGATCCTGTTCTACACGGTGCTCGATCCGGTCGCCATCGGCCTGACCGATTCGCTGACCCGGCCGGGCAAGGGCATGACCGGCTTTGCCATGGGTACCAGCAGCGATTTGAAGCGATTCGAGATGCTGCTCCGGCTGGCACCGAAAGCGCGCATGATCGGCCGTCTGTCCACGGCCGGTTTCGACCGCGAGGGCAGCCAGACGCAAATCAAGTCTTCCCCGGATCGCGAAAGTGCCAAGGTGCAGCGCTTCGAATTCGGCACGCGCGAAGAGCTTGCAAAACTGATGTCAGGTAGTGCGGCGCGGCGCATGGACGCGTGGGATGTGAGTTACAGCACCGGTGTGTTCCTGCATTCGCAGGCAGTGCTGGAGGAACTGACCCGGTTGCAGCGCCCGGTGATTTATCCGCGCATGAAGTTTATTCACATGGGCGGCATGGCCGCGTTCGAGCCGCGTATCGATGAGGCGGATGAAGCCTGGGTGGCGCAGGTGGCGCAGCTGATCGCCGGTGTGCCGATCGAGAAGATTCCGGTGATGCAGGCTACGCGCTATCGCTTCGGGCTGAACCTTAAAGCCTGCCGCCGGCTGGGCATCGATCCGCCCAAGTCGCTGATCCGCATCGCCGATGTGGTGATCGATTGAGCGCCGCTCCGGCAGCGGTTCGCGAGTCGCGCCCGCCGGTTCTGCGCCGCCGCTATTTCTGGTTCCTCGGCGGATTTGTCACCGTGCTGCTGCTGGTCACCAGCGTGCCGGAAGCTTACTTTGCCTTTCGCGAAAACCTGACGCGCATTGCCGAATTGCAATCGGCCGAAGCGCGGCTGGCCGCTACGCGGTTGACCAACTTTCTCGACTATCACGAGCGCCTGCTGACCGAAATTGATTCCCTGCCATGGGGGCGTGGCGCGCTGGACGAGAATGATCGCGTCGCCGAATACGAGCGTTTGATGAAGCTGGCGCCGGCGGTGATGGAAATCGAACACATCGACGCCAGCGGCAAACGCGCCATGCGCATTTCGCGCACCGATCCCAATCATGTAGGCACCACGCCCAGCGAAAGCGGGCTGGCCGCTGTTGAGAAGGCGAAACGCGCCGGTAAATGGTACTCGCCCACCTACCTGCGCGAGGGCAATGTGCCGTATGTGGCGCTGGCAATGGCACCGGCCGACGGGCAGGGCGGCAGCAGCATATTGCAAATCAACCTGAAGATCGTCACCGATGTGGTGGCGCAATTGCGTTTCGGCGCGGCCGGCCAGGCATACGTGGTCGATAGCGCCAATATGCTGGTCGCGCATCCCAATCTCAGTCTGGTATTGAGGCGCATCGACATGACTGGAAAGTTGCCACCGGCATTGCTGACGGGGGGCGGCAAGACCACAGCCGCTGCAGGTGACGCAGCGGTGCCGGCCCCATCGCCGGGATTGGCGTTCTTTGAATCCGAGGGCATAGAGGGAGTCCGCGCGCTGTCCAGCGCAGTGCGGATCGAAGCACCCGGCTGGCTGGTCGTGGCCGAGCAGCCATACTCGGAAGCATTGAGTTCGGTGTTCGGCACGTTGAGACGCACCACCGGTTTTCTGTTGCTGGGCTTGGGCCTGGCGTTTGCCGCCAGTTATCTTCTGGCGCGCACCTTTGCCGCACCGATATTGCAGGTGCAGCGCGGCGCGGCACGTATCGGTGCCGGCGATCTGTCGGCGCGCATTGAGGTGCAGTCCGGCGACGAGATTGAGGCGCTGGCCGGCGAATTCAACAAGATGGCGGCACAGTTGGAGGACTACACCACCGGGCTGCAGCGCATGGTCTCGGACAAGACCGCCCAGCTGGAGCAGGCCAATCGCCACAAGTCGGAATTCCTGACCAATATGTCGCACGAGCTGCGCACGCCATTGAACGCCATCATCGGTTTCTCCGATGTATTGCGCGAGCAGTACTTTGGCCAGCTGAACGACAAGCAGATGGAGTACGCGCGCGATATCCACGAATCCGGTCAGCACCTGCTGTCCCTGATCAACGACATTCTGGACCTGTCCAAGATCGAGGCCGGGCGCATGGATCTGGATTTGTCCCGCTTCCACCTGCCGAGCACAATAGACACGGCCCTGGTGCTGGTACGTGAGCGCGCGCTCAAGCACAACATCACGCTGAAAGCCGATATTGCGCCGGATCTGGGCGATTTCGTCGCCGACGAGCGCAAATTGAAGCAAATCCTGATCAACTTGCTGTCCAATGCGGTCAAGTTTTCCCACCTGAATGGGTGGGTTTTGGTCACTGCAACTCGTGGTACAAAGGAGGTGGTGATTTCGGTGCAGGACAACGGTACCGGGATTGCAGTAGAAGACCAGGCGGCAATTTTCGAGGAGTTCCACCAGTTGAAGACCAGTGGCAGCGCAAAGCAGGAAGGAACCGGATTGGGGTTGACGCTGGCGCGGCGTTTTGTCGAATTGCATGGCGGCCGTATTTGGGTGCAAAGCGAGCTGGGGCATGGTGCCACCTTTGCCTTTACCCTGCCGGAGCGTGAAGCCGAGTCGGCGCAGGCCTGAGATGAACGCAATGGATACTGAATTGGAGAGACCGATGATTCTGATTGTCGAGGACGATGAAAAAAGCCGTCGGCTGATGCGCGATGTGCTCGAGCATCAGGGTTATGACGTGATGGAAACCAATCAGGGTGAAATCGGTTTGGAATTGATGCGCAAACTGCAGCCCTCGCTGGTGCTGATGGATATACACCTGCCCGGTATTTCAGGGCTGGAAGCAATCCGCGAAATCCGTGGCGACAGCACCCTGGCGGCGACGCCGGTGGTGGCGGTCACGGCGTCGGTGATGGGCAATGCGCGCGACAAGATCCGCGATGCCGGCTTCGATGGCTTCGAGCCCAAGCCGCTTAATCTGAAAGAATTCCTCGGTACGGTGCGCAGGCTGGCGCCCGTCTGACTGTCGTTTAGCTGCCCGTGGAGGGGCATCTATGGCTTTGACGCCGATACCGGCATTGTCCAACCGTCCCCGCTCCGGGGGCGACATTCTGGTGGTGGATGACAACGCCGCCAACGTTCGACTGCTGACTGATTTATTGACCGTGCACGGATTCTCCGTGCGCACGGCGCGGGATGGCCCAGGGTGTCTCGCGGCCATTGCCGAGCGAATGCCCGATTTGGTGCTGCTCGATGTGATCATGCCGGGCATGGATGGCTTTGCGGTCTGCCGCGCGTTGCGCGCGGATGCCCAGTACCAGATGCTGCCGGTGGTGCTGGTGACCTCTCTTGACCCCATGGATGAAAGGGTCAAGGGACTGGATGCCGGAGCAGACGACTTTCTCTCCAAGCCGATTCACGCGCCGGAGTTGCTCGCGCGGGTGCGATCCTTGCTGCGGGTGAAGCAACTCTACGATCAGGTCGATGCGCAGGCGCGCGAACTGGCGGCATGGAATCAGACGTTGGAAGCGCGGGTGCAGGAAGAAGTGGCGAAGAATGCGCGGCTGACGCGACTGAAGCGCTTTGTTTCACCGCAGTTGGCTGACCTGATCGTGGCTGGCGGTGCGGAGGATCCGCTCAAATCGCATCGCCGCGAAATTGCGGTGGTGTTTGTCGATCTGCGCGGCTTCACCGCCTTTGCCGAGAGCACCGAGCCCGAGCTGGTGATGGAAGCGCTGCACGAGTATCACGCGGCGATGGGCCGGCTGGTGCAGCGCCATGGTGGCACGCTGGAGCGCTTTACCGGCGACGGCATGATGGTGTTCTTCAACGATCCGGTGCCGATTCCCGATCCGGCTCTGCGCGCGGTCGAAATGGCGTGCGAAATGCGCGATGCCTGCTGCGAACTTGCCGTTCGCTGGAAGAAGCACGGCTACGACTTGGGTGCGGGCATCGGCGTGGCGCTGGGCTACGCCACCTTGGGGGCGATCGGTTTCGAGGATCGCGTCGATTACAGCGCCATCGGCACAGTGACCAACCTGGCAGCGCGCCTGTGCTCGGAAGCGCCGGCAGGTGAGGTTTACCTGTCGCAACGGGTTCATGCCGAAATCGATGGCCGCTTTCGCACCGAATCGCTGGGACAAATTTCGATTCGCGGCCTGTCGAAGGCGCAGATCGCCTATCGTTTGCTGGAAGCTGCGCAACCCGCGACGCCATGAGGAAGTCGATACAGCTCGCGCATATCCGCCAGCTCTGCTGTCTGGGCCATGCCGGCCCGTCAACGATGCCGGCGCTACTGCGTGCCGTGCGCGAATATATCGGCGCCGATTCGGCCGGATTTTTCTGGGTCGATGCCAAGGGCGACATGACCAATCTCTACGCCGAGCGCATGCTGGAGCCAGGCCTCATGCGGCTCTATTTCGAGCGGCACTATGACGGCGCCGAGTTGCCATTTCGCCAGGCGTTTTTGCAGCGCGCCAGCTCGGGTGAGCAGGTGTCATCGTCCAGCGCTACGCCGGAGCTGCTGAAGACGGCTTACTACAACGAGATCCTGCGGCATCTCGACGCCCACCACGTCATGTATACCGTGATTCGCGACCAGGGACACGCGCTGGGCCAATTGTCGTTATACCGGCCCAAGGATTCGTCGGCATTCACGTCGAGCGAGCGCGCGGCGGTGCGCGATATCTCGCATTACGTGGCGCATGCTGTCGGCCGGCCCCAATCGGAGCCGGGGCCGAACAGCCAGTACGTGGATTCGGCCGATGAAGGCATGGTGATCGTCAATGGCAACGGCGTGATTGTGCAGGGTGCAGCGGCCTCGCTCAATATGTTGACCATGGCCAGCCGTGGCCGCTTCAGTCCGGCGAATCCCTCGTTCATGATCGGCGATGTCGCATCCGACCTGGTGCTGCGGCAGCTGGAAAAGTTGCGCAAGGTGTTGTCCGGCGAATCGACCGAAGCGCCCCGGGAGCAGGTCGATGGCGTCTGGGGACGCTTTTTGGTCGGCGCCTACTCGCTGGCGCCACAGGCCGAGCGCGGCTTGAGCCCAAGCTCGCTGGTGGGCATTCACGTTCGCCGCAAGGAACATCTGGTAATCAAGCTGGCGGAGGCAATGGTGTCGCTGGATCTGCCGCCGCAGCAGCAGGAGGTCGCGCTGCTGCTGGCGCAAGGCAAGACCAATCAGGAAATCAGCGCGCTGCTCAACGTCAGCAGCAATACCGCCAGCTATCACGTCCGCCAGCTGTTCCTGCGTCTCGATGCACACGATCGCGCCGAGGCGGTGTCGCGCATCCTCGATCGCGGCGCTTAGCTGGCCAAAGCTGCGGAAAACGAGAGCTTGCCGGCCAAGGTGCGGGAATTCACAAATCCGCCGGTAGCGCTCCGGTATATTGACGCTCAGTTCCGGTCCGATTGGCGCAAGGGAGAGGCGCTCGCACGTCATGCTTGATGTACGCACCCTGTTCGTAGTGATGATCGCCACTTGTCTGTTGCTCGCTGCCTCGATGGCGGTCGCGGTCAGTTTTCGCTTTCGCGATGGCGTCGGCAAATGGACCGTGTCGCTGGTGCTGCAGTCAGTGATGTTCGTGCTGTTCCTGTCGCGCGGTTTCTGGCCGGATGCAGTTTCCGTAATCGTGCCGAATGCGCTGCTGACGCTGTGCTTGTCGTTGCAGGCGGCGGCCATCCTCGAGTTCTATCACCGCAAGCTGCCGATCTGGTGGCACATCGTGCCGCCGCTCGGGATCGTTGTCCTGTTTTCGTTCCTGATGGACAACCTGTCGGCGCGGGTGCTGGTGACCGGCATCTGTTTTGGCGGCGGCATGCTGGCGTGCGGCTTGCTGTTGCAGCGCTTTCACGGCAATCACGATCGCCCGGCGCGGATGATGCTGATGGCGGGTTATCTGCTGGCGGCGCTGATGTTGTTCGTGCGCGCCGTGGCGATGGGCATCGACCGCTCGGTGCTGAAGGATTTCGTCACGCCGACCACGTTGCAGGGCATCACCTTCCTGACCGCGTTTGCCGTCATCCTGCTGACCTCGGTCGGTTTCCTGCTGTTGCACAAGGAGCGCGCCGAAGAGTCCGCGCAACAACTGGCGCTGACCGATCCGCTGACCGGCACCTTCAATCGCCGCACTTT
>JAEUNB010000388.1 GCA_016790625.1 Betaproteobacteria bacterium
GGTGAGCGCATTGCAGCTGGCGCGTGCGTACACCGTGTTTACCAACGATGGCGTACTGCTGCCCGCAACCTTCCTGAAGCGCGAAGGCGACGTGATCGGCAAGCAAATCCTGTCAGCCAACACGGCACGCACCATGGTGAAGATGCTGGAGACCGTGACCCAGCAGGGTGGCACCGCCACCAAGGGGCAAGTGCCGGGGTATCGGGTGGCCGGGAAAACCGGCACGGCCTACAAGTTGGTGAATGGGCAGTACGCAGACAATCTTTACCTGTCGTCGTTTGTCGGCTTTGGCCCGGTGTCCAGCCCACGATACATCATCGCGGTGACGATAGACGAGCCGTCGGCGGGAAGGCACGCGGGGGGCGATGTGTCGGCACCGGTGTTTGCCAATGTGATGTCGCAGGCGTTGCGCATGACCGGCGTGGCGCCCGATGCTCCGCCGTTGCGTGAGGCGGGGAATGTGTCACCCACGGCCGCAGCGCAAGTCGCCACGGCAAAGGATCGCGGATGATGATCGCCCCCGTCCGTCCCGCCAGCGAACACGTGCAGATCTTGCGCGCCGATTTCACCTCGGTGGAACTAGAAAACGCGCTGGCCGCCATGCAGACCACGATAGACGAGGTGACTGCGAGCAGCCGAGAAGCACGGCGGGGGGCGGCCTTTCTCGCCTATCCGGGAGCAGCCCGCGATGGCCGCGACTTCATTCCCGAGGCGATTGCGCGTGGCGCATCGGCGATTCTGTTCGATCCCGCCGGATTTGCATGGAACGCCGACTGGAAAATTCCGCATCTCGGCGTCCCCAACCTTAAGGCACATGCCAGCCAGATCGCAGGCAGCGTGTACTGTCATCCGGCCGAAGTTCTCTGGATGACGGGCGTGACAGGGACCAATGGCAAGACTTCGGTATCGCAGTGGATCGCCCAAGGCCTGGAACTTGCCGGCCGCAAATCGGCGGTGATCGGCACCATCGGCAATGGCATGGTCGGCCACCTTGAGCCGGCCGACAACACCACGCCCGACGCGGTGACCCTGCAGCGGATCCTGCGCGAATTCCTGCGCGAGGGAGCTGCGGCCTGTGCGATGGAAGTATCCAGCCACGGGCTCGACCAGGGCCGTGTCGCCGATATCAAATACGATGTCGCGGTATTCACCAATCTGACCCGTGATCACCTCGACTATCACGGCACCATGGCTGCCTATGGCGAAGCCAAGGCGCGCTTGTTCAGCATGCGCGGCATGAAGTGTGCGGTGATCAATGTCGACGATGCATTCGGCTTGCAATTGGCCGATCGCGTGGCGGGCAATGCCGGCATTCAGTTGATCAGGTACAGCGCGCGCCAGAACGGTAGCTTTGCCAACCTGGCGGCGAAGAACATTGCCATCCATGCCGGCGGCCTCGCCTTCGATGTCGGTGGCGCATTCGGCACCGCGCGGGTCGAGTCGGACATCCTCGGCGCATTCAATGTTTCCAACTTGCTGGCGGTGATTGGCGCGCTGCTTGCGGCAGGAGTTCCACTCCCGCAGGCGGCTGAAATTGCCGGTCAGCTGAAGCCGGTACCGGGACGCATGCAAACGGTGCGCGTGACGAACAAACCCCTGATCGTGGTCGATTACGCGCATACGCCGGATGCGCTGGAGAAAGCGTTGTCGACGGTTTCGGCCATCGTGCCGGAAAATGGCCGGCTGATTTCGGTGTTCGGCTGCGGCGGCGATCGCGACCGCGGCAAACGGCCGCTGATGGGCGCCGTTTCCGCACGCTATGCCGATCTTTCCATCATCACCTCGGACAACCCGCGCACGGAAGATCCGCAACGCATTGTCGGTGATGTGGAAACCGGCATGGGATCGTCTCCCTTCCGCTCAATTGTTGACCGGCAGCAGGCGATTTACGAGGCGCTGAACGAAGCGCGCGCGGCGGATATCGTGGTCATCGCCGGGAAAGGTCACGAGGATTACCAGATCGTTGGCACCACCAAGCATCATTTCAGCGACGTTGAAGTGGCGGAAGAGGCGCTGGCGTCGTGGAAGGGCGGTCGCGCATGAGCGATGACTTTGCGATGACCTTGTCCGAAATTGCCCAGGGCATTGGCGCCTGCCTGATCGGCGCGGACGCGAGCATCGGCGGCGTCTCCACCGATACCCGCACGTTGCAGCCGGGCGATTTGTTTGTCGCCATCAAGGGCGACAACTTTGATGGCCATGAGTACCTTGCGCGAGCGCTGGAGAAGGGTGCTGCGGCAGCACTGGTATCGCGCGAAATCGACGGCGTGACGATACCGCAGCTGCTGGTGGATAACACGCGTTTTGGCTATGGCCGTCTGGCGCGCCTGTGGCGCGGACGCTTCAATCCGCTGACATTGGCGCTGACCGGCAGCAACGGCAAGACCACGGTCAAGGAAATGTTGCGCAGCATCCTGCTGACGCACACCGGCGATGCCGCGCACGTGCTGGCGACCGAGGGCAATCTGAACAACGACATTGGCCTGCCGCAGATGATGCTTCGTTTGCGCGAGCGGCATCGTTATGCCGTGTTCGAGATGGGCATGAACCACCTGGGCGAAATCGAATACCTGTCCGGCCTGCTGGAGCCCGACGTTGCCATGGTCACCATGGCAGGCACGGCACATATCGGCGAGTTGGGTTCGCGCGAGGCAATTGCACAAGCCAAGGGAGAGATCTACAGCGGCCTCAAACCCGGTGGCATCGCGGTGATGAACATGCATGACAGGTTCGGCGCCTATTGGCGCGGCATTGCGCGCGACGCGGCCGAGGAACGCGAGATCATCGGCTTCGGTATCAGTCCCGAAGACGAGGTGGTCGGCACGCTGGGTCATGAGTTCATGACCATTTCCAGCGACGGTGAATCGATTGCGGTTCGGTTGCAGATGCCGGGCGAGCACAACCAGCGTAACGCGCTGGCTGCAGCAGCCGGCGCCATTGCGCTGGGCGTGCCGCTGGAAACGATCAAGCTGGGCTTGGAATCGTTCGCAGGTGTTGAAGGCCGCCTGCGACCTTACACCGGCCACAATTCCGCCACCATCGTCGATGACACTTACAACGCCAACCCCGATTCGGTGAAAGCGGCAATCAGGGTGTTGGCGGCAAAAAAACCGCCGCGTGTACTGGTGCTGGGCGACATGGGTGAACTGGGTGTCGATGCGCCGGCGATGCATCGCGAAGTGGGCGAATTCGCGCGCGATGCCGGAATTGAAAGACTGTATGCGTTGGGAGAACTTTCGCGCGAAACCGTTGCCGCCTTCGGCAAGGAGGGCGTGCACTTTGTGTCGCGTGACGAGCTTGTCTCCGCGTTGCTGCCGCAGCTGGACGCGCAAACCACCGTGCTGGTCAAGGGTTCGCGCTTCATGAAAATGGAACGCGTGGTGGAGAAACTCGTGCCCAACTATTCTGGAGGGCATCACTGATGCTATTGGAACTATTCCAGTACCTGGCCAAGGAATACCGCGTGTTCAACGTGTTTCAGTACATCACGTTGCGCACGGTGCTCGCAGCGATGACTGCATTGGCGATCTCATTCCTGATCGGCCCGCGCATGATCCGCAAGCTGACCGAAATGAAAGTCGGCCAGTCGGTACGCGACGATGGTCCGCAGTCGCATCTGGTGAAAGCCGGCACGCCAACGATGGGCGGCGCGCTGATCCTGACTGCGGTGGCCATTACCACGCTGCTGTGGGCCGATCTGGAAAACCGTTACGTCTGGGCGTGTCTGGTCACCACCATCGGCTACGGTGTGATCGGCTGGATCGACGATTACCGCAAGGTGGTGCACAAGAATTCCAAGGGATTGTCGGCGCGAGCCAAGATGTTCTGGCAGACGGTGATCGCCGTGGCCGCGTTGTCATATCTTGCCTACCGGGCCAATCTGCCACAGCAGACCGACCTGATTGTGCCGTTCTTCAAAACGGTGGCGATTCCGCTAGGCACCATCGGCTTCATCGTGCTGGGCTGGTTCGTGGTGGTCGGCTTTTCCAATGCAGTGAACCTGACCGACGGGCTTGATGGCCTGGCGATCATGCCGACCGTGATGGTCGCATCCGCCTTGGCGATCTTCGCCTACGTCGCTGGTAACAAGGTGTTCGCGACCTATCTCGGCGTGCCGCATATTTCCGGCGCGGGCGAGCTCGCGATCTTTTGCGGCGCGATTGCCGGGGCCGGGCTCGCATTCCTCTGGTTCAACGCTTATCCGGCGGAAGTGTTCATGGGCGACGTTGGCGCGCTGGCGCTGGGCGGCGCGCTCGGGCTGATCGCCGTGATCTGCCGCCAGGAAATCGTGCTGATCATCATGGGCGGCGTGTTCGTTGTTGAAACGCTGTCGGTGATGATCCAGGTCGCCAGTTTCAAGCTCACCGGCAAGCGCGTGTTCCGCATGGCGCCGCTGCACCACCACTACGAATTGAAGGGCTGGAAAGAGAATCAAGTCGTCGTGAGGTTTTGGATCATCACGATGCTGCTGGTTTTGTTTGGTCTCTCTACGTTGAAGCTGCGTTAGAAGAATGGCGAAAAACACAAATAAAAACTCCAGTACTGGTGCGGTATTCAGGGCATTTTTGGCCTGGAATGCCCGCCAGTGCTTGAGTTTGTCGTTCGAGTGCTGGGGATGAGGCGCGGAGGTGAACTGGCATGACAAAAGCATTCTTGTTCTTGGCGCGGGTGAAACCGGCGTCTCCGTCGCACGCTGGGCCGTCGGAATGGGTGCTCGTGTGCGAGTCGCCGACACGCGTGACGATCCACCCGGCGCCGCTCAACTTGCCGCCCTCGGTGCCGCTTGCGAACTCGTCGCCGGCGCCTACAGTGACGCCCTCTTTCGCGACGCCGAACTCGTTGTTGCAAGCCCGGGCGTGGCCGTTGCTGGGCCCGCGCGTGACCCGGCCATCGCGCGCGCGATCGCTCAAGGGAAAAAGTTCGTTGGGGATGTCGAGCTTTTTGCGTGGGAACAAAACGAAATAAACGAAAGAGGACTGCGACCGAAAATGATTGGCATCACCGGTTCCAATGGCAAATCCACCGTCACCGCGATGGCGGGTGCGATGTGCCGCGCCGCCGGATTGAAGACGGTGGTGGCGGGCAATATCGGCCTGCCGGTGCTGGATGCGGCGATGGAAGCACGCGAACACGGCCAGCCGGATGCTTACGTGGTTGAACTGTCCAGCTTCCAGCTGGAAACGACTTCATCGCTGCAATGCGATAGCGCGGCCATGCTGAACTTGTCGCAGGATCACCTTGATCGCTATGACTCGATGGCGGATTACGCGAGTGCCAAGCAGCGCATCTTCTTGCATGCGGCGCACCAGGTGCTGAATCGTGAAGACTTGGCCAGCATGGCGATGCGCAATCATGCATCCGCGCTGAGTACCTTCGGCATTGACGCGGCGCCAGGGTCAGGCGATTTCGGTATTGCCGATGGCTGGCTGATGGAGAGCGGAACGCGGTTGATGCCGCTGGCTGATATGCCGGTTGCTGGCTTGCACAACGCCGCCAATGCACTGGCCGCGTTTGCGCTGTGCGGACGGATCGGTGGCGACGCAGAAAAATTGGCTGCCGGATTGAAAGAATTCCAGGGCTTGCCGCACCGTGTCGAGAACGTCGGCGTCATCGACGGTGTGACTTATTACGACGACTCCAAAGGTACCAATGTCGGTTCGACGGTGGCCGCATTGAACGGCATGACAATGCCGGTGGTGCTAATCGCCGGCGGCATCGGCAAGGAACAGGATTTTTCGCCGCTGGCCGAACCGGTGCGTAGGCGAGCCAGGGCGATAGTGCTGATCGGCAAGGATGCGCGCCTGATCGAATCGGCCATTACCAGTGCACGTGTGACAGTCATTCACGCGGAAAGCATGGCCGACGCGGTCGAGAAAGCGCAACGCGCGGCAGTGGCCGGAGACGCCGTGCTGCTGTCACCGGCCTGCTCCAGCTTCGACATGTTCCGCAATTACAACCATCGCGGCGACGTATTTGCTCAATGTGTGCGCGAACTGAAATCGCGTCAGGGGGGCGGCAATGTTGTATAGCCCCACCGCCAACCGTGCCGAACTCGATCTCTCATTGTTCTGGAGCGTAGTGCTATTGCTGTCGATCGGCCTGGTGATGGTGTACTCGGCGTCGATTGCGATGGCGGAAGCCGAGAAGATGAGTGGCTACAAGACCTGGTATTTCCTGCAACGCCACGCCATCTATCTGGCGCTGGGAACGATGGCGGCATTTGTGGCGTTCCAGATTCCAGTGGCGATGTGGCAGAAGTTTTCGCCGGCGCTGTTCATCATCGGCGGATTCCTGCTGGTGATTGTGCTGATTCCCGGTATCGGCAAGGAGGTCAATGGTTCGCGACGCTGGATTTCGCTGGGTTTCATGACCATGCAGCCTTCGGAATTGATGAAGTTCTTTGCTGTCATCTACGCCGCCGACTACACCGTGCGCAAGGCCGCCTTCATGCACGATTTCAAGAAGGGCTTCCTGCCGATGCTCGCAGTGATGGTGTTCATCGGCGCGCTGCTGCTGCGTGAGCCGGATTTCGGCGCGCTGGTGGTGATCACATCCATCGCCATGGGCATCCTGTTCCTCGGCGGACTGAATGGACGCATTTTTGTGGCGCTGATGGCTCTGCTGGCGGTGTCATTCGTGGTGCTGGTGGTGACCTCTCCGTATCGCTGGCAGCGTGTGACCTCGTACATGGACCCGTGGGCGGACGCGTTTGGCAAGGGCTATCAGCTGTCTCACTCGTTGATTGCCTTCGGGCGTGGCGAATGGCTGGGGGTAGGGTTGGGCGGCAGTGTCGAGAAACTGTTTTACCTGCCGGAAGCGCACACGGACTTTCTCTTGGCGGTGGTGGCGGAAGAGCTGGGCTTCGTCGGTGTTGCAGTCGTGCTGGCGTTGTTTGCGCTGGTGATCTATCGCGCGTTCATGGTCGGCCGTGAAGCGATGATGCGCGAAAAATATTTCGCCGCACTGGTCGCGCAAGGTATCGGCGTGTGGCTGTCGGTGCAGGCATTCATCAACATGGGCGTCAACATGGGGTTGCTGCCGACCAAGGGGCTGACGCTGCCGTTCCTGTCTTATGGCGGCAGCGGCATCATCGTCAACTGCGTTGCGGTTGCCGTGTTGCTGCGCATCGACGCGGAAAACCGGTCGCCGTCGAAAGCGGCCAGGCAGGTGAGGCGCGCATGAGCAAGGTGAACAAGACTGCGCTCATCATGGCCGCCGGCACCGGCGGGCATATTTATCCCGGTCTGGCGATTGCCGACGTGCTGGTGAAGAACGGCTGGAACATCGTCTGGCTGGCAACGCCGACAGGCATGGAGCATAAGTTGGTGGGCAGGGTGGGGTATCCGATAGAAGTGGTGCAAATGTCCGGCGTACGCAGCAAAGGCTTGCTGGCGTGGACACTACTACCGCTGGTGCTGTTGCGTGCGTTCTGGCAGGCACTGGCAGTGATTCGTCGCGTCAAACCCGATGTGGTGATTTCGATGGGCGGCTACATCGCCTTTCCGGGCGGCATGATGGGCGTGCTGTGCGGCAAACCGCTGGTGGTGCACGAGCCAGGCGCGCATGCCGGTTTGACCAATCGCGTACTTGCGCTGATCGCGGATCGCGTGCTGGTTGGCTTTCCCAAGACGTTCGACCAAGTGCCGAAAAATGCGTTGGCGAAAATGCTGCCAAAACCGAAGAAGGTCGAATGGCTGGGTACGCCGGTGCGAGGCGACATCACCGAACTGCCCGAGCCCAGCGTTCGCATGGCAGGACGCGAAGGACCGGTCCGATTGTTAATTGTTGGCGGCAGCCTCGGTGCCAAGACCCTGAATGAGTTGGTGTTGAAGATGCTGCAGTCGTTGCCGCAGAGTGAACGGCCGCTGGTTGTGCATCAGTCGGGGGAAAGTCATTTCGAGGAACTGATGCTTGCCTATCGCGAGGCGAGAGTGGCAGCGGAAGTTGTGCCTTTTGTGGATGACATGGCAAAAAAATACGAATGGTGCGACGTCATGTTGTGCCGGTCCGGCGCCATCACTGTTGCGGAGATCGCTGCCGCCGGTGTCGCGAGCGTTCTCGTACCGCTGCCCTATTTTGTCGCCGAGGAGCAGGAAGCAAATGCACGTTTCCTCGCCGACGCCAACGCCGGAATCATGGTCAAGCAGCTGGAAACCACGCCGCAAATGCTGGCCGAACAACTGAAGCAGATGACGCGCAGGAAATTGCTGGAGATGGCGACCATCGCCCGCACCCTGGGAAAACCCGATGCCACCGCGCGCTGCGCGAGGGCTTGCACGGAAGCGGCTGGGATGATGCAGCCGCGGAGCGCATGAAAGCATGAAACACAAAGTCAAACATCTCCATTTCATCGGCATTGGCGGCTCCGGCATGTCCGGCATTGCCGAAGTGCTGATCAATCTCGGCTACACCGTGAGTGGCTCGGATATTGCCGAATCGGCACCAGTCAAACGCCTGAAGTCGCTTGGCGCCAATGTGCTGATCGGTCATGCCGCCGGCAACATCGGCGGCGCGGATGTGATCGTTACCTCGACAGCAGTGAAAGCCGACAACCCGGAAGTGGTCGCAGCCAAGGCCGCGCGCGTGCCGGTGGTGCCGCGCGCGATGATGCTGGCCGAGCTGATGCGGTTCAAGCTTGGCATCGCCATTGCCGGTACGCACGGCAAGACCACGACCACATCGCTGATATCGCATGTGCTCGGCGAGGCAGGTCTCGATCCGACCTGCGTGATCGGCGGGCGGCTGAATTCGATCGGCACCAATGCCAAGCTGGGCAAGGGTGAATACCTGGTGGCCGAAGCGGATGAGTCCGACGCGTCGTTCCTTTATCTGCAGCCGGTGATGGCCGTGGTCACGAATATCGACCAGGATCACATGGACACCTACGAGCACGATTTCGCCAAGCTGAAATCGGCGTTTGTCGAATTTCTTGAGCATTTGCCGTTTTACGGTTTGGCTGTGTTGTGTGCCGATGATCCGAACGTGCGCGAGATTCTGCCTCGCCTGACCAAGCCGGTGATTACTTACGGTATGAGCGAAGACGTCGAACTGCGCGCCGTCAATGTGGCCGCGGCGAACGGCAAGATGAAATTTACTGCGGTCAGTCGTCGCGACAAGAAGGTGCTGGATGTCGAGCTCAATCTGGCCGGCATGCACAACGTATTGAATGCGCTGTCGGCGATCGCCATCGCGCGCGAGATCGGCATTGCCGACGCGGACATTGCTCGCGCGCTGGCGAGCTTCACCGGTGTCGGCCGCCGTTTCCAGCGCTATGGCGAAATCACTGTGCCGACGGCCAATGGCGGTGGCAACTTCACGCTGATTGACGACTACGGCCATCACCCGGTGGAGATGGATGCGGTGCTGAAGGCCGCCCGGGGAGCATTCCCGGGCAAACGCATCCTGCTGGCTTTCCAGCCGCATCGCTTCACCCGTACACGCGACCTGTTCGAGGACTTCGTCAAGGTGCTGTCGACTGCGGACGAATTGGTGCTGGCCGATGTTTATCCCGCTGGCGAGGCGCCCATCGTTGCGGCGGACGGTCGCGCGCTCACGCGGGCGATTCGTGTGCTGGGCAAGGTCGAGCCGCTGTTCGTGGAAAAGGTGGCCGAGATTCCCGATGCGGTGCTCTCCCGCGTGAAGGATGGCGATATCGTCATCACCATGGGCGCGGGTTCGGTGGGCGGGGTGGCGCCTGCGTTGGCTGGTGGAGGCGGTGAATGAACATGGCTGACCTCGCGCACAATTTGCGTGGCGAACTGCGTCTGGACGAGCCGATGGCACGGCATGTTTCCTGGCGCGCGGGCGGACATGCCAAGCGTTTCTTCAAGCCTGCCGATCTGGCCGACCTGCAGGCATTCCTGCCGGCGTTGGTGCCGGAAGAGCCGATCCTGTTTATCGGACTGGGCAGTAATCTGCTGGTGCGTGGCGATGAAAACGGCGGCGGCTTTGACGGCACCGTTGTTCTCACTACACCGACGGTGCACGGCATGACGGTAGAAGGAAACATAGTGTCTGCCGGAGCCGGCGTTGCGTCGCCGCATGTGGCGAAATTCGCGGCGAAGAACCATCTGGCCGGTGCCGAATGGCTGGCGGGCGTACCCGGTACCATCGGCGGCGCATTAGCGATGAATGCGGGTTGCTACGGCACCGAGTGCTGGGACCAGATCGTCGATTGCACGACGATCAATCGCGCCGGGCAATTGCGTACACGCGCCGCCGCCGATTTCGATATCAGTTATCGACATGTCGCACCGAAATTCGACGGCGACGAGTGGTTTGTTGCGGGGCGTTTCCGTTTTGCTCCGGGCGATGCGGTGGTAGCGCAGGCGCGCATCAAGGAACTGCTTGCCAAGCGCATGGCTTCACAGCCGCTGGACAAGCCCAATGCCGGCTCGACCTTCCGCAATCCGCCGGGCGATCACGCCGCGCGGCTGATTGAGTCGTGTGGGCTGAAAGGTCACGCCATCGGTGGCGCACAGGTTTCGATGAAGCACGCCAACTTCATCATCAATACCGGCACGGCATCGGCAGCAGACATCGAAAGCCTGATCGATCACATGCAGGCAACGGTGAAATCACAGACCGGTGTGGACTTGGTGCGCGAAGTCCGAATCGTGGGGAATCACGCATGACTTTCCCGGCACAACAGAATGTAGATCAAGCATTGGCGAGCTTTTCCGGGAACTTTTGGTCTGGAAAGCGCATGGATACTGGAGTTTCGTTTTGAGCGTTGATGTAAAAAAACTGGGCAAGGTTGCGGTATTAATGGGCGGCCCGTCGGCCGAGCGCGAGATTTCGCTGCTGTCGGGCAACGGCGTGCTGGCCGCGTTGCGCGAGAAAGGCGTGGATGCGCACGCGTTCGATCCTGTGGTTAATTCATTGTTCGACTTGCCCCGTGAGAAATTCGATCGCGTGTTTATCGCGCTACACGGCCGCTTCGGCGAGGACGGCACGGTGCAAGGTGTACTGGAAACGCTGAAGATCCCTTACACCGGCTCCGGTGTGATGGGCTCCGCACTGGCGATGGACAAGTGGCGCACCAAGCTGGTCTGGCAGGCGGCGGGAATCCCGACGCCCAAATATCACCTGGTCACGGCAAACAGCGATTGGGTGAAGGTGATCGACGATCTCAAGTTGCCGCTCATCATCAAACCGGCGCGCGAAGGATCCAGCATCGGTGTGACCAAGGTGCACACGGCCAATGAATTGCCGGCCGCATTCCAACTCGCTGTGAAGCTGGATCCATTGGTGATCGCCGAGGAGTTCATCGCCGGACAGGAGTTGACTGCATCGGTGGTCGGCACCGATGCGCTGCCGCTGATCCGCATCGAAGCGCCGCAAGGGGCTTACGACTACAAGAACAAGTATTTCACCGACGACACCAAGTATCACTGCCCGTCGGGCATTCGCGCCGATCTGGAAGATGAGATCCGCGCGATGACCTTGAAAGCGTTTCGCGTGCTGGGCTGCGAAGGCTGGGGCCGAGCCGACATGATGCTGACGCCCGACGGCCGTTACAGCTTCCTGGAAATGAATACTTCGCCCGGCATGACCGGGCACTCGCTGGTGCCCATGGCCGCCCGTGCAGTGGGCCTCAGTTATCCCGATTTGTGCGTGCGCATCCTGCAGGCAGCGTCATTGAAAAGTTGAAGCAAAAAATGACCGACACGTCCTTCTCCATCGAATCATTCACCCGCAAACGCGGCGTCGTTATCGGCGCCGCGCTGTTGGCGATGGTGCTCGCCGGTGTTGGGGCATGGGTGACGATCAACGCGGTTTCCAGGGAAGCAGCGCAGGTCAGTTCGCTGCCCCAACTGTTGCCAATACGCAGTGTGGTGTTCACCGGCGAACTCGCTCGGGTCGACAGCGACGAGCTGAAGCGCATCGCCGGTGGCATTCAGACCCTGGGCGGCAGCATGCTGCGTACCGACCTGAATCAGGTGAAAGCCGCAGTCAGGCAGGTGGAGTGGGTGCGCGATGCTGATGTGCGCCGCCGCTTCCCTGGCACGCTTGAAATCCGTATCGAAGAACACAAGCCGTTTGCGCGCTGGCTGATGGCGGGCGCAGCAAACCGATCCGACGATGACGGCGAGCAGAGTTTTCTGGTGAACACCTTCGGCGAAGTGTTCGAAGCGGATACCGAGGACAAGCTACCGCTGCTGGCCGGACCGGCAGGCACATCGCTGGAAGTCATGAGCGCATGGAGCGCCTACGGCAAGCAACTGGAGCCGCTGGGGCAGGGGCTGGGATTGGCGGAGCTCCGCCTGTCACCGCGCCGGGCCTGGCAGGTCAAGCTGGACAACGGCAGCACGCTGGAATTAGGGCGCAACGAGGCGCCCGAGCGGCTGGCGCGATTCGTACGGGCCTACGGAAGCGTGCCCGCGTTGCAGGCAGCGAATGCGCGCGTCGATCTGCGTTATGCATCCGGCCTGGCTCTGCGAGGTGTGTTCGTCAAGCCGGTGGTGAGGAAAGCCGGGACCACCAGGGCAGCAACGAAACCGGCAAGAAGATGAAACAGGGTATGCATCAATACAAGGAACAGGATCGGGCATGAACAAGCCACGCGAAACCAAGAACCTGCTGGTGGCGCTCGATATCGGCACCTCCAAGATTATCGCTATCGTCGCGGAGATCACACCGGATGGCGTGTTGGAGATTCTCGGTATTGGCCAGCATCCCTCCAAGGGCCTGAAAAAAGGTGTGGTGGTGAATATCGAGGCGACCGTCACCGGCATCCAGCGTGCGCTGGAGGAAGCCGAGCTGATGGCCGACGTGAAGATCAAGGACGTGCTGACTGGCATCGCCGGCTCGCATATCAAGAGCTTCAATTCGCACGGCATGGTCGCGATCAAGGACAAGGAAGTTTCGCAGTTCGACGTCGACCGGGTGATCGAAACGGCGCGCGCCGTCAACATCCCGATGGACCAGCAGATCCTGCACATCCTCACGCAGGAATTCATCATTGACGGACAGGAGGACGTGCGGGAGCCCGTGGGCATGAGCGGCGTGCGCCTGGAAGTGAAGGTGCACATCGTCACCGGTGCGGTATCGGCGGCGCAGAACATCATGAAGTGCGTGCGACGCTGCGGTCTTGAGGTGCGCGACCTGGTGCTGCAGCCGCTGGCTTCGGCCATCGCGGTGCTGTCGCAGGATGAAAAAGATTTGGGTGTCTGCCTGGTCGATATTGGTGGCGGCACAACGGATATCGCGGTGTTTACCGGTGGGGCGATTCGCCATACGGCGGTGATCCCGATTGCTGGAGACCAGATCACCAACGACATCGCGATGGCGCTGCGCACGCCGACCAAGGATGCCGAGGACATCAAGATTGCACACGGCTGCGCGCTGAGGCAGATGGCCAGCGTCAACGACGTGATCGAGGTGCCTGGCGTGGGTGACCGCGAGCCGCGGCAGATGTCACGCCAGACGTTGGCGGAAGTGATCGAACCGCGCGTGGAAGAACTGTATTCGTTGATTCAGCGTGAGTTGCGCGCATCAGGCTTTGAAGAGTTGTTGTCATCCGGAATCGTGCTGACCGGTGGCAGTGCGGCCATGGCAGGAATGGTCGAGTTGGGCGAAGAGGTATTCCACATGCCGGTTCGTCTTGGCGTGCCGACGTATTCGGGCGGATTGGCAGAGGTAGTGAGAAATCCGCGCTACTCGACCGGCGTGGGATTGTTGGTGTCGGCGGTCGAGCAGAAGAAGCGCGACGAGCACGTGCGCCTGCACACAGCCAATTTCAAAAGCGTGTTCGAGAAGATGGCGAGCTGGTTCAAGGGAAATTTTTAGGTATCGGGCAAAAGTGAACCCCTACTTTTGCCCGGCCGGCTTCCATCAAATCGCTGGCATAGCCAGACGATTTGATGCGGAAACGGCGATAGGCAAAGCAGTTTTTCGAGTTTGAATTTTTAGTTGTTTCACAGCAGAGGAGAGTAGAAATGATTGAGTTAATCGATACAGAGCAACCGGAAGCGGTGATCAAGGTGATCGGTGTCGGCGGCTGCGGCGGCAATGCAGTCGACCACATGATCGGCAACGGCGTATCCGGCGTGGAGTTCATCTGCGCCAACACCGATGCACAGGCCTTGAAACGCAACCAGGCCAAGATCACGATGCAGCTGGGCGGCAACGTGACCAAGGGCTTGGGTGCGGGCGCCAATCCGGACGTGGGTCGCAGCGCCGCATTGGAAGATCGTGAACGCATCGCGGAAATGATTCAGGGTGCGGACATGCTGTTCATTACCGCCGGTATGGGGGGCGGCACGGGAACGGGTGCAGCACCGATCGTGGCGGAAATCGCGCGTGAAATGGGCGTGCTGACCGTTGCCGTGGTGACCAAGCCGTTTGCGTTCGAAGGCAAGCGCAAGAAGATCGCCGAAGCGGGCATCGAGGCGCTGAAACAGAACGTCGACTCGCTGATCATCATCCCCAATGATCGTTTGATGGAGGTGCTGGGTGACGATGTTTCCTACGAGGAAGCGTTCAAGGCCTCGAACGATGTGCTGAATGGCGCGGTCGCCGGCATCGCCGAGGTGATCAACTGCCCCGGCCTGGTGAACGTCGACTTTGCCGACGTGCGCACGGTGATGAGCGAAAACGGTGTGGCGATGATGGGCTCGGCGATGGCGTCCGGTCCGGATCGCGCGCAGGTTGCCGCCGAACGTGCCGCCGCGTCACCGCTGCTGGAAGACGTGAACCTCACGGGTGCGCGCGGCGTGCTGGTCAATATCACTGCCAGCAAATCGCTCAAGCTGAAAGAGGTGCACGAAGTCATGAACACCATCCGCAGCTTTACCGCGGAAGATGCCACCGTGATCTTCGGCAGTGTGCTCGACGAGAACATCGGCGACCAGTTGCGCGTGACCATCGTTGCCACCGGACTCGGCGGCTCGGTGGCCAAGCGCCAGCCGCAGATGGTGTACTCGGCACCGGTGATGGCACGTACCGGCACCGATGACGCTGTAGGCGCACCGATGGCTTCACCTGCAGGTGCGATCAATTATCACGAACTCGATGCGCCGGCGGTAACCCGTCGCCGCCGCGACGCGACCGTGAGCGCGATGCAGCAATCCGGTGTCGAGATGTACGATATCCCGGCGTTCTTGCGCAAACAGGCCGACTAGCAATACTGCGGCGCAATCCAACCGGTGCGAACCTCTGCCGCACCGGTTGGATTGTTGCCCGCCGAGAATTCATCATGATCAAACTGTTTTACTACCCCAGCAATGCGAGCATGGCGCCACACATGTTGCTGGAGGAAATCGGCTGCCCGTATGAACTGGTGCTGGTCGATCGCGATAACAACGCGCACAAGTCCGCCGAATACTTAAAGCTGAATCCCACTGGCCTGATACCGGTGCTGGTCGATGGTGAACAGGCGATTCACCAGACTGCGGCGATTTGCCTGCATCTGACCGATAAATTTCCTGCGGCGAAAATGGCGCCGGCCATTGGCGATCCGCTGCGTCCGATTTGCTACCAGTGGCTGATGTATCTGACCAATACGCTGCAGTCCGAGCTCATCACTTACTTCTATTCAGATCGCATGGCTGACGATGCTGCCATGGCCGAGCGCGTCAAGACACACGCCGAGCGCCGCGTGGGCGGGATGCTGGATCTTCTCGATGCGCATCTGGCGCAATCCGGGCCGTATATGCTTGGCGCGCAATACAGTGTGGTCGACATTTATTTGCTGATGCTGTGCCGGTGGACACGGATGCACGCCGTGCCGGCACAGACGCGCCCGCACCTGAGGGCGCTGCTCGACTCGTTGGTCAGTCGTCCGGCCATCCAGCGCACCTTCGCGCAGGAAAAGCTGCCGCTGCCCTGGTACTAGGATTTTCAAAAAGCCATCGGCCTGGAGGCCAATAAACACGGGCATCTCCACGGTATTGCTTCGAAAAGCCGCGCCAGTGCTTGGGTTTGGAGTGTTGGCCTTGCGAATTTCTCCAGGTTCTGCGTGCGACGGGCGTATGATGTTTGTGCACGCCCGTTCGCCAGGCCCACCAATAACCCAGCCATCCAAGGAGAGTTCCATGGTCATTTGCCCAATTGCAATCGTTGCCGGCTGTGAAAAATGCCCGGCGTTCAAGGTGTGTCCAATGACCAAGGTTCTGGGCGATCAGGGAAAGGCCGAGGAAGACAAAAAAGCCGAGAAGAAGTCCTCTGCGAGCGGCAAGAAGAAAAGCTGATGTGAAAGAGAGTCGTCAGTCTGCGCAATTGACAATGTTAAAATTGGAACCAATATTCAATAGGTTCAGTCAATTGCAGCAGTCATGATCAAGCAGCGCACCCTCAAGAACAAAGTTCCCGCCACCGGCGTCGGTGTGCATCTCGGCCATCGAGTCGAAATGCTGATTCGCCCCGCCCCGCCGGATACCGGCATCGTTTTCTGCCGCACTGACATGCCGGGCGCACCGACGGTGAAGGCGCATGCACTGAACGTCAACGACACCCGCATGTCCACCCGCATCGAGGACAGTAAAACCGGCGCACGCGTTGCCACGGTTGAGCATCTGATGTCGGCCTTCGCCGGATTGGGGATCGACAATGCCTATGTCGACCTCTCGGCCGAGGAAGTGCCGATCATGGATG
The DNA here is from genome assembly GCA_016790625.1 of Betaproteobacteria bacterium. Taxonomy (GTDB): domain Bacteria; phylum Pseudomonadota; class Gammaproteobacteria; order Burkholderiales; family Usitatibacteraceae; genus UKL13-2. The sequence goes on from JAEUNB010000388.1 coordinate 16,597, forward strand.
GCAGTGCAGGTCCGTTCATCTTCCTGCTGCAGTCGGCCGGTATCGAAGAGCAGGGCAAGGCCAAGCGCTACATTCGCGTAAAGAAAGCGATCGAGTTGAAGGAAAAAGACCGGTTCGTGTCCTTGTCCCCGTTCAACGGTTTCAAGCTCAAATTCAATATCCAGTTCGATCACCCGGTGTTCGAGAAATCGGCCAACGATATCGAAGTCGATTTCGCCAAGGTGTCGTTCGCCAAGGAAGTGGCGAGGGCCCGCACGTTCGGTTTCACCCACGAAGTTGAAGCCATGCATTCGATGGGCCTGGGGCGCGGTGGCTCGCTGGACAACGTGATCGTGATCGACGATTTTCGCGTGCTGAACAATGACGGCCTGCGTTTTGATGACGAATTCGTCAAGCACAAGGCCCTTGATGCGGTTGGAGACCTGTACATGCTGGGGCATCCGTTGATTGGCGAGTTCCGCGGCGTGAAATCCGGTCATGCCATGAACAACCAGCTGGTGCGTGCGCTGCTGGCGGACCAAACCGCTTGGGAATACGCGACTTTCGACAAGCGCGAGCAGTTGCCGGCCGCATTCGGCAATATGACGCTGGCTGCAGTCTGAACGCGTTCGGCCGAACCCCATGCTAATCGGGTTGAGGTTATTGCTGATGGTGGCGGTCATCGCGTCCGCCGCGACACTTCTGGGTTACCTGTTCACCCGTAATCCGCGTTTTCTGCAGTTGACCAAAAACATCGTCAAAGTGACCTTGCTGATAGCGGTCGCCGTTGGCGTGATTTACGTCCTGGAACGTCTGCTTTTGGCCTAGTCAGCGCTTTTTACTGCCCGATGTGAGCGCACGCTGACGCCGGGTCTTGATGCGCTCCATGGTCGCCTTGAGTGGCGAATCCCCCAACAATTCAGTCAGTTCCGCCAGCTTGTCGGCAGGCATGGGGTCGCGCGATGGTGCTGCGACGCCAGCGACCTGCGGCCGGAAGCTGTCAGGTTGCACGATCACGGTAATTGCGGTAACCTCTTGTTCTTGCTTTTTATTTTCCCGAATTTTCTCAAGCAGTCGCGGCAATATTTGCTTTAGTTTTGTTGCGATGGCCCCGTTGGCCACTGCGATTACCAGCGTCGAACCCTCCACCGTTGCAACGCGGCATGATTGATTCAGGCCGGGCGGCAGAGCGTCGGCAAAAGATTGTTGAAGGCGTGAAAACTGGCGCAACCGATCCTGGATCGGCGCAAGTGCCGGGTTTTCCCGCATCAGGGCGTTGATTGGCTTGAACCCGCTGCGATTCATGGTTGGGCACAGTTGGGTCGGTCGGCGTCAGGGCAGGAGTTGTGCATGAATATCATTCTTGTATCGGACAGTCTGGCCAAAAGCCGTATCGTCACGATTTCGCAGTCGCAGATTATCATGGCCGCGATGGGCTTTATCAGCGCGGGTTTCATGTTTGCGCTGGGAACGTACTGGGTCACCATGAAGTACGCGGTGGACATCCAGAACCCGTTTATCCAGAGCCTGATTTCGACCCTTACCCAGCAAAAAACGCAGCAAGCCGAAAAGGACATGCGCGAGCAGCTCAATTCGCTCGCCGTCAAACTGGGGGAATTGCAGGCGCGCCTGATGCGTCTGGACGCATTCGGCGATAGGCTGGGCAAAGCCGCCGGCATCAAGCCGACCGAATTTCGCTTCTCGGAAACGCCTGGCCAAGGTGGGCCAGCCCCCAGTTTTGGCGCCGGCGAAATTTCCTACGCCGACTTCCAGACCAAAATTGCCGAGATTTCACGCATTCTCGATGACCGTGCCGATAAACTCGGCGTGTTGGACTCAGTGTTGATGGAAGGGCGGCTTGCGGCCAAGGCCATTCCGACCACCTTGCCGGTGGAATCGGGCTATTACTCGTCGAATTTCGGCTATCGTATCGACCCGATCAATGGCCGTCAGGCGTTCCATACCGGTGTCGATTTCAATGCACCCCCTGGCTCGCCAATTCTGGCGGCTGCCGGCGGCGTCGTCTCCAGTGCCGAGCGGCATACCGAATACGGCAATATGGTGGATATCAACCACGACAACGGCCTGACGACTCGGTACGCGCACATGTCGCGCATGATCGTCAAAGTTGGCGATGTCGTTCTCAAGGGCCAGAAGGTCGGCGAACTCGGCCAGACCGGCCGAGCCACCGGCCCACATCTTCACTTCGAAGTGCGCGAAAACAGCGTCCCGCTGAATCCCAACCGTTTCCTGTCGTTTGCCAAAGCGCAGGAACCGGCTGTCGCGACCAAGTCCGCGCGAGCACCCTGATTTTCCCCGGAACCGCTGCGGGCGATGCGACGATGTGCATCGCCCGCAGCGGTTTTGTCGCGTCTGGCTGGCTTGAACGCGACGCTTACAACCCCACTCTCTCGATGAACCAACCCGCGCTGCTGCGGACATAACTCCAACGAAAGCAATACATGTTCGATACCTTCCTCAAGGCCATTTTCGGCAGCCGCAATGAACGCCTGCTGAAGCAGTACCGCAAGACCGTCGTCCAGATCAATGCGCTGGAACCGGCCATGCAACAACTTTCGGATGATGCGCTGCGCGCCAAAACGCAGGAGTTCAAGGACCGGTTCCAGAAAGGCGAAACCCTGCAGCAATTGCTGCCCGAGGCGTTTGCCGTGGTTCGCGAAGGCGGTGTGCGGTCGTTGGGGATGCGCCACTTCGACGTCCAGCTGATCGGCGGCATGGTGTTGAACGACGGCAAGATCGCCGAAATGCGCACCGGTGAAGGCAAGACACTGATGGCGACACTGCCGTCCTATCTGAATGCCATCACCGGCAAGGGCGTGCATATCGTCACGGTCAACGACTACCTTGCCCAGCGCGACTCGCAGTGGATGGGCCGTCTGCACAATTTCCTCGGTCTTACCGTGGGATGCAATCTTTCGCAGATGCCACACGCCGACAAGCAGCAGGCATTCGCCGCCGACATTACCTATGGCACCAATAACGAGTTCGGCTTCGACTACCTGCGCGACAATATGGTGCCGAACAAATCCGAGCGCGTCATGCGCGGCTTGAATTTCGCCATTGTCGACGAAGTGGATTCGATCCTGATCGACGAAGCGCGCACGCCGCTGATCATTTCCGGCCAGGCCGAGGATTCGGCGGCGCTTTATCAGAAGATCAACCTGTTGGTGCCGCACTTGAAGGCGCAGGAGGATGAAAAGTCCCCTGGCGACTTCTGGGTCGACCTCAAGCAGCATCAGGTTACCTTGTCCGAAGAAGGGCACGAGCACGCCGAAGAGCTGATGAACAAGAACGGCCTGTTGCCCGAGGGAGCATCGCTTTACGATCCGTCGAACATCATGCTGATGCATCACCTGTATGCCGCAGTACGGGCGCATGCGCTGTATCACCGCGACCAGCACTACGTGGTGCAGAACGGTGAAGTGGTGATTGTCGATGAGTTCACGGGCCGCATGATGACTGGTCGCCGCTGGTCCGAAGGCCTGCATCAGGCGGTCGAGGCCAAGGAAGGCGTCAAGATCCAGAACGAATCGCAGACGCTGGCATCGATCACCTTCCAGAACTACTTCCGCCTCTATGCAAAGCTGTCGGGCATGACCGGAACGGCGGACACCGAAGCGTTCGAATTCCAGCACATCTACAATCTGGAAACCGTGATCATCCCGCCCAACCGGCCGATGGTTCGCAAGGACACCAACGACCTGGTGTATATCACTGCCAAAGAAAAGCACGACGCGATCGTCGTCGATGTCAAGGACTGCTACGAGCGCGGTCAACCGGTACTGCTGGGCACCACCTCGATCGAAAATTCCGAGCTGCTGTCAGAATTGCTGAAAAAAGAAAAGCTGCCGCACGAAGTGCTGAATGCCAAGCAGCATGCGCGCGAAGCCGAGATCGTTGCTCAGGCGGGCAAGCCCAAGGCCATCACCATCGCGACCAACATGGCAGGCCGCGGCACCGATATCGTGCTGGGGGGCAATCCGGAGCACCAGTATCACGCGATTGAAGCTGACGAATCGCTGTCGGCAGCGCAGAAGGAAGCAAAGATTGCAGAGATCAAGGCAGAGTGGCAGAAACTGCACGAGCAAGTCGTCGCCGCCGGTGGCCTGCACATCGTCGGCTCTGAGCGCCATGAATCGCGCCGCATCGACAATCAGTTGCGCGGCCGGGCCGGGCGCCAGGGCGATCCGGGTTCCTCGCGGTTCTACCTCTCATTTGAGGACCCGCTGCTGAAAATATTTGCCGGCGATCGTCTCAAGGCCATCATGGCTCGCCTGAAGATTCCCGAGGGCGAAGCGATCGAGGCAGGAATGGTGTCGCGTTCGATCGAAAACGCGCAACGTAAAGTCGAGGCGCGCAATTTCGACATCCGTAAGCAGTTGCTGGAATACGACGACGTCGCCAACGACCAGCGCAAGGTGATCTACCAGCAGCGCAATGAGCTATTGGACGCGGACGATATTTCCGAGACCATTATCGGCATGCGTGGTGGTGTGCTGCAGGGAACGGTTGAGCAATTTGTTCCGCCGGAGACGGTTGAAGAGCAGTGGGATGTACCCGGTTTGGTGCGCACACTGGAAGCCGATTTTGGCATCAAGGCCCCGGTCGAGGACTGGCTCAAGAACGATGCCGAGCTGGATAGCCACACCATTACCGAGCGCGTGGTCAAACAGGCCAATGAGGAATACGACGCCAAGTTCAGTAATGTCGACAAGGCGTTGCTCCACCAGTATGAGCGGTCCGTCATGTTGCAGTCGATCGATTCGCACTGGCGTGAGCATCTGGCTTCACTGGATTATCTGCGCCAGGGGATTCATTTGCGTGGCTATGCGCAGAAGCAGCCCAAACAGGAATACAAGCGTGAGGCGTTCGAGTTGTTCAGCAATATGCTGGACACCATCAAGCGCCAGGTGACGCAGATTCTGATCAACGTTCAGGTTCGTTCCGAAGATGAAGTTGCCGCTGCGGAACGCGTGGCGGAGGAGGCGGCAGCCAGAGCGGCCACCAATGTCCAATATCACCATGCCGACTACAACGCGGGCGCCGAGGGCGAGCAAACCGAGGCCGTGCCGGCTGCGGACGCAAATCAGCAACCCTTTGTTCGCGACGGCCAGAAAATCGGCCGCAATGATCCATGCTGGTGCGGCTCAGGCAAGAAGTTCAAGCAATGTCATGGCAAGTTGTCCTGATCAAGCGTGAGCGTGGTGCAGGCCGACGCCTGTCTTTCGATGCGTGAATCGGGCGGCTTTGATCGTCAGCTGCAGCTACGCATGGAGCACGATGCGTCGGCATTTGCCGGGGATTTGTTTCGCGAATCCTTCGGCATGGAGTTCCCGGCACCGCGGCCGATCAAATATGGCGAGGTGCAAACCCTGCCCAGCGATTGGCGTCAGGCCGTTGCGATATACAAATGGGCCGATGGGCGTGAGGAATGTGTTGGTCTAGCCAACTGGATCAAGTTTCGCAGCGTCTACCTTATCGGGGCGCTGTGCGTGAAACGCGATTTCTACAGACGCCTGCCGGCCGATCAATATCGGCAGTGCAGCGAGCAGGGGGGAATCGCCCAGATCGTGATGGAATTTGGCGATCGCATGCTTGACGATGCCGACGGCTGGTTCGGTTATTGCGGGGACGCCAAGGCATTCCGCGTCGGTACGCGCGTGAACTTTGTTCGCACACAGCACCGCTACATCATCGTCAAATGGGACAAGCCGCTGCCGGAAGCCCGGAAGCAAGCGCTGATCGACGAAGTGGCGACCATCGGCCCGTTCTAGGATCAGCCTGATGATTCCCGTCCTGACTTATCACGCTCTGAATATCCGTGGCAATGACTACGCCAATAACGATCATGTCGCCTTTGCCAGCGATCTGGAGTTAATCAATAAACTCGGCTGGCGCATTCAACCTTTGCATCATATTGTCGATTGCCTGTTTTATAAAGGTGGATCGCTACCGGACAAGACCATAGCGCTCACGTTTGACGATGCCACCGATTTCGATTTTGATGATCTGCCGCACCCCACGGCTGGCATGCAGCGCAGCATGCTCAATATCATGCGCGACTTTGCTGCGCGGCATCCCGAGGCGCAACCTGGCCTGCACGCCACGTCTTTTGTGATTGCCTCACCCGAGGCGCGCGCCGCAATGGATCGGGCCTGCATCATTGACCGGAACTGGATGAACGACAGTTGGTGGCCGGAGGCTGTCGCATCGGGCCTGATGGGTATCGCGAACCATAGCTGGGACCACAACCACGAGTGCATGGAGCGCGTCGCGCAGCGAAATCAGGAGAAGGGCAACTTTTTCTGCATCGATACGGATGCCGATGCCGATGCGCAGATTCGCGAGGCAGCGCAATTTATCACCCGCCGCGCTCCCAACCCGTCGGTTGCGTTGTTTGGCTATCCCTATGGCCACGTGAATGAGTTTCTGAGCAAGGATTATTTGCCGCGACAAGGGGCGAGCAGCGCGCCGTTCGTCAAAGCCGCGTTCGGCACTGATGCAGGAATGATGACCCACGCGAGCGACCGCTGGAATCTGCCGCGCTACGTCTGCGGCTGGCATTGGAAGTCGACCGACGAACTGACGGCGATTCTGTCAAGCGTAAGCTAAAGCAGCTCGGTATCCTCATGCGAATACGCCGGCTGGCAGGCGCACAGAATTTTTAGCGGCACCCCGCCATGATTGGTCACGTTGTGTGCAGTGCCGGGCGGAATGATCACGGTATCGCCCGCGCAAATGGAAAATGAATCGGCGCCCAATCGCATCAGCCCCTCGCCAGCGGTGATGTGATAAATCTCTTCCGTGCGCGCGTGCCGGTGCAGCAGCGTGGTCGCCCCGGGGTCGACGATTGCTTCGGCAAAGCTCATGCCGCGAACCGAATGATGTTGAGGGTGCATCAGCTCGCGAATCACCGATCCATCCTTGGTGACGAATGCGTCAACGGCGGAATATTCAATCTTCATCGCTGCGGTAACAAGCTGTTTTGGCGATCCATGCCATAATTTTGCACGACATTCACCTCTCGCAGATATCTTTCCATGGCCGTCAATTACACCCTTCCCACTCCGGAATCGCTGTTACCTGTCGCGGGCGTCACGCTGGGCTACGCCAAAGCGCATGTGCGCAAGCCCGATCGCAAGGACATGCTGGTGATCGCGCTGGAGCCGGGTTCGCTGGCTGCCGGCGTATTTACGCAAAACCGTTTTTGTGCAGCACCGGTGCTGGTGTGCCGCGAACATTTGAAGCACGGCAGCGATATGCGCGCGCTGGTGATCAATACCGGCTGCGCGAATGCGGGTACCGGCGATCGCGGCCTGGCCGATGCCAGGGCCACTTGCGCGGAAGTCGGCAAAACGCTGGGCGTGGCTCCTCATCAGGTGCTGCCGTTCTCAACCGGCGTGATTCTCGAACACCTGCCGATGGAGCGAATCCTCGCGGGCATTCCTCAGTGCAAGGCCAATCTCACGGCCACCGGCTGGTTCGACGCGGCACACGCCATCATGACCACCGATACCGTGCCCAAGGGTGCATCGAGGCAGATTGATATTCATGGCCACAAAATCACCGTGACCGGCATCTCCAAGGGCGCCGGCATGATCGAACCAAATATGGCGACCATGCTCGGCTTCATCGCCACCGATGCAGTGGTGGGCGACGACGTTCTGCAGGACATGGTGAGGGCCGCTGCTGATGTGTCGTTCAACGCCATAACGGTCGATGGCGATACCTCGACCAATGACTCCCTGATCCTGATGGCAACCGGCAAGGCCGGCAATCCGCCGATCAATGGCGAGGGCACGGCCGAGTACGCAAAACTGCAGGACGCGGTCAACGAAGTCGCCATCGCCCTGGCGCAGGCGATTGTGCGCGATGGCGAGGGCGCAACCAAGTTCATGACCGTTCGTGTCGAAGGCGGTAAGACGCGCGAAGAGTGTCTGAAGATCGGCAAGGCGATTGCCAATTCACCGTTGGTGAAGACCGCATTCTTTGCCAGCGACCCCAACCTGGGCCGCATCCTGGCCGCAATCGGTTATGCGGGCGTGGCCGATCTCGACACCGAGAAATTGAAGATGTACCTCGGTGCTGTGCTGGTCGCCGAGAATGGCGGTCGCGCAGCGAGCTACAAGGAAGAGCTGGGCGCTGCGGTGATGAAAGAAAGCGAAATCCTCGTGCGCGTTGAGCTGGGCCGCGGTGTCGAACACGCCACCGTCTGGACCTGCGACTTCTCCTACGACTACGTCAAGATCAACGCCGACTACCGTTCCTGATGTTTCCCAAAGTAGACAAGGTTCTTCATCGCGTTGAGGCGCTGCTCGAACGTGTCGAGAAACATCTGCCTGATGCTGACGCGGCGCCGGATTGGGACAGCTTCATCGCCTTTCGCTGGCGCCGGCAGCAAACCGTGTTCGGCGCGCGCGGGCGCCTGATTGGTGTGGCGCATCCGCATGTCATTACCTTCGCCGATCTCAAGGATATCGACGACCAAAAGGAACGCATCGAAAGCAATACGCGCCAGTTCGTGCAAGGTTTGAGCGCCAACAATATTCTGCTGACGGGTGCACGCGGCACCGGCAAGTCCTCATTGGTGAAGGCCGCTTTGCAGCGTTTTGCCAAAGATGGTTTGCGACTGATTGAAGTCGATCGCGCCGACCTGGTCGATCTGCCTGAGATTGCCGACCTGGTTGCAAACCGGCCCGAGCGCTTCATTGTCTTCAGCGACGATCTGTCTTTCGAGGCCAACGATCCCGGCTACAAGGCGCTGAAGTCGGTGCTCGACGGCGGCATCGCCGCGACCAACGACAACCTGCTGATCTACGCCACGAGCAATCGCCGTCACCTGATGCCGGAAAAAATGAGCGAGAACCTGGAAACCAAGCATACGGCGGACGGAGAAATCCACCCCGGTGAAACGACCGAGGAAAAAATCTCTCTGTCCGAGCGTTTCGGCCTGTGGTTGTCGTTCTACCCATTCGGCCAGGACGAATATCTGCAAATCGTCGACCACTGGGTTGCGGTACTTACGCGCACGCGAATTGGCAATGCCGAGGCGATGCACAAGGCAGCGCTACTCTGGTCGCTCGAACGCGGCTCGCGCAGCGGGCGTGTGGCCTATCAGTTTGCGCGCGACTGGGCCGGTCAGCATGGCAGCCCGGTAGCGAAAAAGCCTGCCGCAAGAAAAACCTCCCGCCGAAAATGACGCGTGTGCCCACGGATGTTGCCGTCGCGGTGTTTATCCGCCCAGACGGCGCCTTTCTTTTGTCGTCGCGCCCCGAAGGCAAGCCGTGGCCCGGCTACTGGGAATTTCCGGGTGGCAAGATCGAGCCCGGCGAGACGGTGCTGGAAGCGATGAAGCGCGAGCTGATCGAGGAACTTAATGTCACCATCACCGCCGCCACGCCATGGTTTACCTTTCTCATGCACTACACGCACGCCACGGTGCGGCTGCATTGCTGGCGCGTCA
>JAEUNB010000236.1 GCA_016790625.1 Betaproteobacteria bacterium
TGTGGGGTTCCTCGTCACACAGCCGTTTGATAGGTTAACCGCTTGCCGATCACACCACGCAGGATGCGTTCGGCACGTTCTGCATCGTCAACGTTCAAGGCTTGACGGTTGGAATAGCGGAAATCAAATTCGTGCAGGTAACGGTTAAGGTGCTGGTGTCCGCAATGTTGATAAACACCTTTCATGCCACGCTTAAACACTGAGAAGAAGCCCTCGATGGTGTTGGTGTGGATAGTCGGATTATCGCGGTTTACGTACTCCTTCGCGCCATGCTCTACGGTGCCGTGCGCACGGAAATGTTCACGCATTTGGTAGTAGTGAGAGGCCTCGTCGGTCAGGATGCGGGCGTTCGGGGAGATGTTGGCTTGCAGGATTGGCAACAGAGTAGAAACCTTCAAATCGTCAACGACGATAGAGCGGGCTTTGCCGGTGTTGCGCTCTACCAAAGCCAGCACTTTATTCTTGTGTGCATAGCCACGGCCCTTGCGGGAATTGCGCGGTTTAATCTTCGGGTCATGACCGATAAAAGTCTCATCAACTTCCACGTCGCCACCATCGGAACCGAAGAAAGAAACGTCATTCGATTTCATGGCTTCGCGGATGCGGTGCGACATAAACCAAGCCGACTTGAGAGTGATTCCCAAGGCGCGGTGCAGTTGGTTAGAAGAAATGCCTTTCTTGCTGGCAGCAATCAGGAAAATCGCTTGCAGCCACAGACGCATCGGGATATGCGAAGCCTCGAAAATTGTGCCAATCTTCACGGTGAACGGCTTGCGGCAGTCATAGCACTTATAGGTGCCAATGCGAGTAGAAGCGCCGCCCATTTTCTTATTGCGCTCGGTTCCGCCACAGTGCGGGCACACTGCGCCGCGCGGCCAAATGCGGGCTTCAACAAACTCGTAAGCGGCTTCTTCGTTGTGAAAATATGGCTTGGAAAGAATCGAATTCGACATGGCTATCCCCTAACAATATAGCCAGTCTACCCTTCTTATTTGGGTACGTCAAGTATAATATCGCGTTTTCCAGTCATTTTTGGCTGGAAGGCCGCGCCAGTGCTTGAGTTTCAATATTGCTCATCGCCCTTCCACATCTTTACGTTCATCATGGAACTGACCCCGCGCGAGAAAGACAAGCTGCTGATCTTTACCGCCGCGCTGCTGGCCGAGCGCCGCCGCGCGCGCGGGCTGAAGCTCAACTATCCCGAGACCATCGCGTTCATTTCCGCCGCCATCATGGAAGGCGCGCGCGATGGCAAGACGGTTGCCGAACTGATGAGCTACGGCACCACGCTGCTCACGCGTGCCGATGTGATGGATGGCATCGCGGAAATGATTCCCGATATCCAGATCGAAGCGACCTTTCCCGACGGCACCAAGCTGGTGACCGTGCATCAACCGATTCCATGAGCAGGACAGAGCCATGATCCCGGGTGAAATCATTACCGCCGACGGCGAGATCGAACTCAACGTTGGCCGCCGCACGGTCACCTTGAAAGTGGCGAACGCAGGCGACCGGCCGATTCAGGTCGGCTCGCACTATCACTTTTTCGAAACCAACGCGGCGCTAACGTTCGACCGGGACAAAGCCTATGGCTACCGGCTCAACATCGCCGCCGGTACCGCGGTGCGTTTCGAGCCGGGGCAGGAGCGCACGGTTGAACTGGTTGAGCTGGCCGGCGACCGCATCATGTACGGCCTGCGCGGCCTGGTGATGGGGAAACTGAAATGACGCGCATCTCGCGCCGCGGCTATGCGGAAATGTTCGGCCCGACCACTGGCGATCGCGTGCGGCTGGCCGACACCGGCCTGATCGTGGAAGTCGAAAAAGATTTCACCATCTACGGCGAGGAAGTGAAATTCGGCGGTGGCAAGGTGATTCGCGATGGCATGGGACAAGGTCAGCGGCTGGCGGCGGACGTGGCCGACACCGTCATCACCAACGCGCTGGTGATCGATCACAGCGGAATCTACAAAGCCGATATCGGCATCAAGAATGGGCGCATCAGCGGCATCGGCAAGGCGGGCAATCCCGATATCCAGCCCGGCGTCACCATCGCTATCGGCGGCGCGACCGAAGTCATCGCCGGCGAGGGCAATATCCTCACCACGGGCGGCATCGATACGCATATCCACTTCATCTGCCCGCAGCAGATCGAGGAGGCGCTGATGTCGGGCGTAACCACCATGATCGGCGGCGGCACCGGGCCGGCCACCGGCACCAACGCTACAACTTGCACACCGGGCATATGGCACATGCATCGCATGCTGGAGTCGGCCGATGCGTTCCCGATGAATCTCGGCTTTCTCGGCAAGGGCAACGTCTCGCTGCCCGGACCATTGCGGGAACAGATCGAAGCCGGTGCCATTGGCTTGAAGCTGCATGAGGACTGGGGCACCACGCCGGCGGCGATCGACAACTGTTTATCGGTGGCAGAGGAAATGGATGTGCAGGTCGCGATTCACTCGGACACCTTGAACGAATCCGGTTTCGTCGAGCAGACCATCGCCGCGTTCAAGGACCGCACCATCCACACCTTCCATACCGAGGGCGCAGGCGGCGGACACGCGCCGGACATCATCAAGGTTTGCGGTGAGGCGAATGTGTTGCCATCGTCCACCAACCCGACGCGACCGTTCACCATCAACACACTCGACGAGCATCTCGACATGCTGATGGTTTGCCACCATCTCGATGCGGGCATTGCCGAGGATGTGGCGTTTGCCGAATCGCGCATCCGCCGCGAGACCATCGCCGCCGAGGACATCATGCACGACCTCGGCGCGATCAGCATGTTTTCATCGGACTCACAGGCGATGGGCCGTGTCGGTGAAGTCATCATCCGCACCTGGCAAACGGCGCACAAGATGAAATCGCAGCGCGGTGCCTTGCGTGAAAACGGCGCGGGTGATGGCGCCAACAATGACAACTTCCGCGTCAAGCGCTATATCGCCAAATACACCATCGCGCCGGCGGTGACGCACGGCATCGCGCATGAAGTGGGCTCGATCGAGGTCGGCAAGCTGGCTGACCTGGTGCTGTGGAAGCCGGCGTTCTTCGGTGTGAAGCCGTCACTGATTTTGAAAGGCGGCATGATCGCTGCCGCGGCGATGGGCGACCCGAATGCCTCTATTCCGACACCGCAGCCGGTGCACTATCGCCCGATGTTTGGCGCGTTCGGTGGTGCGCTGGCGTCGTCTTCGATCACCTTTGTTTCTGCCGCAGCACTGAATAATCCAGCGATTGCTAAGCTCGGCCTGCGCAAACGTCTTTCCGCCATCAAAGGCACACGCGGCTTGTGCAAGAGCGATATGCCGCTCAATGGCGCCACACCTAGAATGGAAGTCGATGCGGAAACCTACCAGGTGCGCGCCGATGGCGAACTGCTGGTCTGCGAACCGGCCGTGTCGCTTCCCATGACTCAACGCTACTTCCTGTTCTGACATGCTCGAGATCACCACCCGCCTCAAAATCCGTCGCGACGTTTATCCGGTCGAGATTCGCGATCGGCTTATCCTGCCATTCGATCTGCGGCAGAAATCACGCCTGCGCACCAAGCTGGAATCGGGCGATGAAGTTGGCGTGATCCTGCCCGGCGGCGAAATGCTGCGCGGTGGCGATCTGCTGGTGGCATCGGATGGCCGCGTGGTGGAAGTGATCGCGCAGGACGAGAAGGTGCTGCAGGCCGATTGTGATTCACCGTTCGAGCTGGCGCGTGCCGCGTATCACCTCGGCAATCGTCATGTGGCATTGCAGATCGGCGAAGGCTGGTTGCGTATCGCCAATGACCATGTCTTGAAGCAGATGCTGGAGGGGTTGGGCCTGCAGGTAGTCGAACTCGATGCGCCGTTCGAGCCGGAACCGGGCGCATATGGTCAACATGACCACGGCGGTCATCACCATTCCCATCTTGACGACGCACCACCCACCCACGGCGGCGTGATTCACCAGTTCGGCGAATACGCCGGCGAGATCAAGCCAGGCCAATCGCAGCAGATGAAATACAAACCCGTGACCGAGCACGTGCATGGACCGGGGTGCGGTCACGACCACCATCATGGACATGGCCATAAGCACAAGCATGACTAACGTCGTCGCCGATTTGTCGCTGGCGCGCCTGCTGCGGCTGGCGAGCCCGGTGTTGCCGGTTGGTGCATTCAGTTATTCGCAGACGCTGGAATGGGCGGTCGAGGCCGGAACTGCAAAAGACTTTGCCGGTGCACAGCGCTGGATTGTCGATGCGATGCGATTGACGATGGCGCGTTGCGAAGCGTCGGTGTTTCTGCGATTGATGCATGCGTGGCAGAAAAATGATGTCGCAATGATCGAGCACTGGAATGATTTCTTCCTCGCCACGCGTGAGGGCGCGGAGCTGCGTGCTGAAACGATCCAGATGGGCCGTGCACTGCGCAGTGTGATTTCGCGCTCGGGCGAATTTCCGGCCGCAACGTGTGCTGCGTTGGAGAACATCGATGAGCCCGTGTATCCAGCGGTATTTGCAGCGGCAGTAACATCCTGGAACATCGACGCGCGCGCCGCGTTGACCGCCTATCTGTGGTCATGGGCCGAGAATCAGGTGGTCGCGGCGATGAAGTTGGTGCCGCTGGGCCAGACCGATGGCCAGCGCTTGCTGTCGACGATTATCGATGCGCTGCCCGCCACGCTCGATTCGATTCTGGCAGTCGAAGATGACGACATCGGCTCGCTGGCGCACGGATTCGCAATCGCCAGCGCAAAACATGAAACCCAATACACAAGGTTGTTCCGCTCATGAGCAAAAGCACTTTACGCGTGGGGATTGGCGGCCCGGTCGGCTCTGGCAAGACTGCACTCACGCTTGAACTCTGTCGCGCAATGCGCGACGACTACAACATCGCCGTCGTCACCAACGACATCTACACCCGCGAGGACGCCGCGTTCCTGGTGCAGCACGAGGCGCTGGCGCCGGAACGCATCATCGGTGTCGAAACCGGCGGCTGCCCGCATACCGCCATTCGCGAAGACGCCAGCATCAATCTCGAAGCCGTCGGCATGCTGATGCGCCGTTTCACCGGACTCGATGTCGTATTCGTCGAATCCGGCGGCGATAATCTCGCCGCCACCTTCAGCCCGGAGTTGTCCGACCTGACGATATATGTGATCGACGTTGCGGCGGGCGAGAAGATTCCGCGCAAGGGCGGCCCCGGCATCGTCAAGTCGGACCTGCTGGTGATCAACAAAATCGATCTCGCGCCGATGGTTGGCGCATCGCTGGAGGTAATGGATCGCGATGCAAAGAAGATGCGTGGTGAGCGGCCGTTTGTTTTCACCAATCTCAAGACCGGGCAGGGTCTGGGTGACGTACTGGCGTTCATCGTCAAGCAGGGTATGTTGCAACCGACGCCACAATCGAAGGCGGCGTAAAGTCATTGAACGTGGAGGAGTGCAAATGGAAACAAGTAGTCGGATTCTCGCGTTGTCCTTGATAGTGGTTCCGAGTCTGGCGCTGGCGCATCCCGGCCACGATGAAACCGCGACTTTCTTTGCCGGCTTCATGCACCCGCTGCTGGGCATCGACCATTTGCTCGCCGCGCTGGCAGTCGGTCTGCTGGCAGGGCGCTGCCAAGGCGCATGGCGCTGGGCCATGCCGGCGATGTTTGTGGCGGCTATGCTGCTCGCGTTTGTGTTTGCGCGTGCCATCCCGCCGATGGCGATGGCGGAGCTGCTGGTCGCGGTGTCGCTGATTGCGCTTGGCGTGTTTGCGCTAATGGAAAGGCGAGCGCCAGCGCTATTGCTGATCGCCGTGGGATTTTTCGGCGGTGTGCATGGGTTCGTTCATGGTGGCGAAGTCCCGGGTGATGGCTCAGGGATCGCTTACGCAGTTGGTCTTGGTGTGGCGACGGCGATTGCTCATGGTGCAGGCGTGTTCGCCGGCGCGCGCGTCGAGCGGGGTATTCAACTCGCCATTAAGTTGATCGCTGGGCTAATCTGCATGTTCGGCGTTGCACTGCTTGGAATTCTCGTCGTGAGTTGAGCCATTTTCAATTTGGCTGCGGCGACCCGGTGAGGACTTTGCGAACTCAGGGGTCCACGCCGAAGCTTTCCGGCTGCAGTCCATCACACCATCGGTGCCACATCGTGCGCATTGCAGACTCCAGCCAACGGGTTACCAGGGGCGGTTGACGGAATGGCGAGGCTTGCATTCTCGAACGCAGCTCCGACCTGATTGCCGCCAGCTCAGGCGCCTGCTGCGACCATAGCGTTGCCTTTGCCACGAACTGATCTTCCGATTCGGCGATGAACTCATTCAAGCCAAGATTGGAATTGATGATGACGCCTACCCGGGATGCCATCGTTTTCCCGGCCAAGGTCAGCACCGGAACACCCATCCATGCAGCGTGACACGATGTCGTTCCGCCGCCGAAAGGGAATGTATCCAGGATGAGGTCCACCTTGTGATGCAAATCGAGATACTCGGCCATTGGGGTACGGGGAAAGAACAGGAGCCGCGAATCGTCGACCCCGTGACGGGAAAACATGTTGGCGAGATGGGCCTGAATAGCCGAATCGGATACCCCGCCAAGCAGCAATCGCGATCCCGGCACCGAGTTCAGTACCTTGCTCCACAACATCACTACGTTTTCCGCCAGCTTGTCGCTGCGGTTGAAGCTGCCAAAGGTAATGGTTCCATTCGACAGCAAGGGCAAATCGTTGACATCGGGCGCCGCTCCGAATGGCTGGAACAGGACCCCCGAGGGTAGCCGGACAATTTTTTCGGTAAAGAGCCCGTCCAGCAAGCCCGGCGGGGTGCTGAACCTGTCGGCCAGATAATAGTCCATTGACCTCAGGCCTGTCGTATTCGGGCTGCCAATCCATGTGACCTGAATCGGGGCAGGCTTACGCGCAAACGTAAGCAAACGATTGTCTGCAGTGTGGCCGGACAGGTCGAACAATATGTCGATGCGATCCTCGCGAATCCTGGCAGCCATGGCGTCGTAGCTCATTCTGGCCACGTTGACCCAGCTGTGTGTATTTTTTTTCAGCCTTTGCGTTACGGCATCCTCGTAGACGTTGTTTGAGTAAACCCAGATTTCGAATTGCTGCTTGTCCAACTCTGCCCAGATGGGTTCGACAAATGCGGCCACAGCATGGTCCCGCAAATCGGCGGACACGAATCCCACGCGCAGTTTGCGTTCGCGGTCGCGAACGTTGTCATGCGATTTACTTTGGGACCGGAAAGGACCTTCAAAGCGATCGCCGAACGCGCAGTGCTCGGCAAATACCGCCTCCGGTGCAATATTGGCAACGTGAGACAGATAAAACAGCAGATTGCTGTGAGCGTATGCGAGATTGGGATCGGTTGTGATCGCACGGCGAAATGCAGCAATTGCTTCTTCATGCCGCCCAAAATGCGAAAGCGTCATGCCCAGATTGTTGTTGGCCTCACCAAGATCTGGCTTGACGGCGATGGCATTTTCAAAACAGGACAGCGCTTCCTTCAGCTTGCCGTGCGATTGAAGCAGCACGCCCAGCCTGTTGTAAGTTTCGGCCAAACGCGAGCCAGCTATTTCCGGCTCGAGCGCGAGCGCTTTTTCGAAGTTATCCAGCGCTTCCTGCGGATTGCTTGCCTCATCAAGAAGCAAGAGGCAGAGGTTAAATTGGGCGAAGGCAAGTTTCGGATTCAACGCTGCCGCTTTTCGATAACACGTGATGGCATCGTCGCGATGGCCGCGTTGTTGATGCACAACGCCCATGTTGTTATATGCTTCTGCGTAGGAGGCCTTGAACAACACGGCGTTCCTGTAGCAAGCCAGCGCCTCCGAGAGCTTGCCCAGATTTTTCAGCGCATTCCCCAGTTTGTAGTGCGCCTCGGCGTTGTTGGACTTGTGCCGGACCGCCACCTCGAGGCTGGCAACTGCCTTCTCATTGCGATCGTGGTCAAGGTGGATTTTGCCAAGACAAAGGTGCGCGTCCGCATCCAGCGGATTGATTGTGATGGCACGGGAGAGCAGTGTCATTGACTGGGCTTCGCGGCCCTGCAGCGCCGCTACTGCCGCCAGTCGCGTCAACGCGCCGACATTGGCGTCGTCAGCCTCCAGTATTTTCACATCGGCGGCTTCGGCGGCGGAGAACTTTCCCAGTTCCAGTGAGGCGATGTCGAATGGTTCGGCTGGCTTGGCTTGCTCTGCCACATGGGCAAAGTGCTCATCGGTACGCGGAGTCTCGCGGACCGGCTCGCGAGGCTTTTTATTTCGCTTCAACCAATCAAACATTCAAACTATCCTGCGTGCCGGTGCTTGACGCAACCTGGCTCGTCATTGGTGTGCTTTCGGGCGCTTCAAAGCTTTAACGGCCACAAAAGCGGTGAGTTCATATCCCACTGAATCCACGAAGTCCTGGGAATATCCTGCTTCGGTCAAGGCCAGCTTGAAACGCGTGCCTAGCCGCGCCTTGGTAAAGATGTTCAAGCGATGCGATTTTACGAAGGTCTCGGCTCGGGCAAAGATCAGGTCATGTGCTTTTTTGAAGCGAGTTGGCCCTTTCCTGCGATGGAATTCGAGGTCCGTTGGAGGAAATCGAGCCACCAGATCAGCCGCGATCGAAGCGGCGAATTCATCGACTTCCTTGGTATTGAACCAGTCGAAAAACATGTGCGGGCAACTCCACTAAAACCAGAATATTGACGAGGACTCCGCCGACGCTGAAGCGGAACAGAAAAATGTTTCCCGCTAAATTGCGTGACAAGGCAATTGTAGCGTAGCCAGTCCCGGTCCGAGAACGAGCAGATCGAGACTAAAGGCTGCTTGAGGCGCGGTTTCTCAGTCGTTTGTGCCTCAATGACTGTGCTGGCGCTAGACGTTTACGATCAGATGACCAACGCCCGACCGCCGTCCACAGCGATGATCTGCCCGCTGACATAAGGCGCATCCAGCATCAGGTATTTCACAGCACCGGCAATGTCTTCCGGTGAACCGATGCGTTGCAGCGGCGTTTGTTCGACAATGCGTTTTCTTTCCGCCTCAGGGTAGGCGCCGTCGCCGGGTTGCTTTGCGTCGGGCCACAGGATGGCACCGGGAGAGACGCCGTTGACGCGCACCGCCGGCCCCAATTCCAGCGCCAGCGAACGCGTGAGCCCGGCGAGCCCGGCCTTGGCGACGGTGTAGACGACAAAATCCTTCAGCGGCCTTTCCGCGTGTATGTCGACGATATTGACGATGCTGCCATTGGTTTTGGCGAGATACGGTGCTGCGGCCTGCGACAAGAACAGCGGCGCCTTGAGGTTGGAGTCGATCAGTTCGCTCCAGCTATCTTCGTCGATGCGGCCGACCGGCGTGGCGTAAAACGCGGAAGCATTGTTCACCAGTCCATCGAGCCGGCCGAACTCGGAGGCGGCGCGTTCGATCAAGCCTCTGAGCGCGTTGTACGCCAGCAGGTCGCCTTGCAGCACGCTGGCCGATTCGGCGCGGCTGCCGTTAAGCGCGGCGGCCAGTGTATCGGCTTCGGTACGCGAACGATTGCAGTGGATGACGACGTTGGCACCCGCGGCGTGCAGCGCTTGCGCGATCGCGGCACCGACGCGTTTGGCGGCGCCGGTGACGAGAATCGCAGGGGGGGAAGACGGAGTGCTCATGGGATAATGATTTGCGTCAATTTTAACCCACGCCATGCGCCCCTCCTTAAGTCGCAACACCGCCCACACCCTGCCGCAGCCCGATGCCGATGCGCTTGCCCATAGCGAGGCCTGCGCGGCGATGTTGCGCAATGAAATTGCCGCAGCCGGCGGCTGGATTTCGTTTGCGCACTACATGGACCGTGTGCTGTACGCACCCGGGCTGGGCTACTACGCCGCCGGCGCGCGCAAATTTGGCGCCGCCGGCGATTTCGTCACCGCGCCGGAAGTATCGTCGCTGTTCGGCCAATGCCTGGCGGTGACGATTGCCAATGTACTGCGCCAGACCGGTGGCGACGTGCTGGAGCTGGGGCCGGGATCGGGCAGGCTGGCGAAGGATATTCTCGCTGCGCTGGATGAAATGGGTGCATTGCCGGATCGATACCTGCTGCTGGAAGTCAGCGCGGATCTGCGTGAGCGGCAGCAGAGGAGTTTGGGCCAACTTCCACTCGCGTTAGCGCAACGTGCAAGCTGGTTGAGCGAGCCGCCCGAAAATTTCACCGGCATTGTCGTTGCCAACGAAGTGCTGGATGTGGTGCCGGTGCACTTGCTGACCTGGCGCGATGGTCAGTGCTTCGAGCGTGGCGTGGTTTTGGATGGCGATGGTTTCGGCTGGCGCGATGAAGCTATCACCGACCCGGCGCTGCAGGTTGCGGCCGACAGGATTAGTGCGACGTGCCTTGGCGGAACGCCGCCCGACGATTACCTGAGCGAATATGCACCTGCCGTAGGCGGACTCGTCACCAGTCTCGCGCGTTCGCTTGACCGCGGCGCGATGTTGTTGATCGATTACGGCTTCCGCGAGGCCGAGTTCTACCATCCCAGCCGGCGTGCGGGCACGCTGATGTGTCATTACCGGCATTACGCACATCCGGATCCATTTTTCCTTCCCGGTTTACAGGACATCACCGCGCACGTTGATTTCAGCCTGGTGGCGGATGCGGGAGTGGACGCGGGCTTGACGCTGGCGGGTTACACCACGCAGGCCAATTTCCTGCTCGCCAGTGGATTGACCGAGCGCGTGTCCCGGTTGGATAGCCGCAACGCTGCCGAATATCTGCCCATCACCAATCAGGTGCAGCGGCTGGTTTCACCGACCGAAATGGGGGAGTTTTTCAAGGTCATCGGCTTCAGCCGTGGCGGCGTCGCCATCCCGGCAATGTCGGCCGCGCGGCCACTGCCTCTGTAGCGCCATCGCCGGCCGGTCGCCGCTGGCCGTTGACCTGCGTCAGGCGCGATTGCGGTAGCCCGGAAAATCGACAGTTCGCGTTACACTGGCGGCTCGGTAAAACAGGCCGGATGCGCCAGACGCGTCCGCCGGTAACTAAAGCAGACTTCGCAAACGTTTTCGGGGAGTGAAGAAACATGCCGCAAATGATTGGGGTACCGAAAGAGAATTTTCCGCTGGAGAAGCGCGTCGCCACCGTTCCTGAGGTGGTCGAAAAACTCATCAAGCTGGGTTTCGCCGTGCAGATTGAGACCGGGGCTGGCGAGGCCGCCAACTGTGGCGATGATGACTACCGCAAGGCGGGCGCCGGTGTGGCCGGCAGCGCCAGGGACTTGTGGGCGACATCGGATATCGTATTCAAGGTGCGCGCGCCGTCGATGGACGAAGTGGCGCTGATGAAGGAAGGCCAGACACTGATCTCGTTCATCTGGCCGGCGCAGAATCCCGACCTGATGACGGCATTGACAGCGAAGAAAGTCACCGTGCTGGCAATCGATGCATTACCGCGCACCCTGTCCCGTGCGCAGAAGATGGATGCGCTGACCTCGCAGGCGGGCGTCAGCGGCTACCGTGCCGTGATCGAGGCGGCCAATGTATTCGGCCGCTTCTTCAGCGGCCAGATTACCGCCGCCGGGAAGGTGCCGCCGGCCAAGGTGTTTATCGCTGGCGCTGGTGTTGCAGGCCTCGCGGCGATCGGTACGGCAGCGGGCATGGGCGCCGTGGTGCGCGCCAACGACACACGCGCCGAAGTGGCCGACCAGGTCAAGTCGCTGGGTGGCGAGTTCGTCAAGGTGAATTACGAGGAAGAAGGCTCGGGTGGCGGCGGTTATGCCAAGGTCATGTCGGAAGGTTTCCAGCAGGCGCAGCGCGAGATGTACGCGCAGCAGGCGCGCGAGGTGGACATCATCATCACTACCGCGCTGATTCCCGGCAAACCGGCACCGCGTCTCATCACCGCCGAGATGGTGAAAACCATGCGCCCGGGCAGCGTCATCGTCGACATGGCGGCCGAGCAAGGCGGCAACTGCGAGCTGACCGAGCGTGACAAGGCGGTGGTCAAGCATGGTGTTACCATCGTTGGCTATACCGATCTCGCCAGCCGGCTCGCCAAGCAATCGTCCACGCTGTACGGCACCAATCTGTTCCGCTTGTCAGAAGAGCTCTGCAAGACCAAGGACGGCGTGATCAACGTCAACATGGAAGATGACGCGATTCGCGGCCTTACCGTGATCAAGGATGGCGCGGTTACCTGGCCGGCGCCGCCGATCAAGCAAGCTGCCGCACCGGCGGCCAAACCCGCAGCGGCTGCTGCACCGGCGGCGAAAAAAGGCCACGGCCACGGCGGTGGTGGCGAGCCGATGAAAGGCAGCACGCTGGCGATCATGTTTGCCGTTGCCGCGGTGTTGTTCTGGTTCGTCGGCGCCTATGCGCCGCCGGCGTTCCTCGGCCACTTCACCGTGTTTGTATTGGCGGTGTTCGTCGGCTACATGGTGGTATGGAACGTGACGCCTTCGCTGCACACGCCGCTGATGAGCGTGACCAACGCCATCTCCTCGATCATCATCATCGGTGCCCTTGTGCAGATTGCGCCGCCGGCACTTGCAGGGGTATCAAGGCCGGATGAGGTGATCCGATGGCTTGCGGTGGCGGGTATTGGATTAACGGCGATCAACATGTTCGGCGGCTTTGCGGTGACGCAACGCATGTTGTCCATGTTCCGCAAATAAGGAGACGAGACATGTCCATGAACCTCGTCACTGTTGCATACATTGCCGCCATCATCCTGTTCATCATGAGTCTCGGCGGCCTCTCCAATCCGGAAACCTCGCGCCGCGGAAACCTTTACGGCGTGATCGGCATGACCCTCGCCGTGCTGGCCACCATCTTCGGGCCGCGTGTCACCAGCGGCGGCATCAGCTGGATCATCGGCTCGCTGGTGGTTGGCGGCGGTGTTGGCCTCTATCTCGCCCGCACCGTGCAGATGACGCAGATGCCGGAGCTGGTTGCTTTCATGCACAGCATGGTCGGCCTCGCCGCCTGCGTGGTTGGATTTGCCAGCTATATCGATCCGGGTTCGCTGCTCGATCTGGCCAGCGGCAAACCGCTGACGCCGGTGGAAGTCACCATCCATCATGCCGAAGTCTATGTCGGCATCTTCATCGGCGCGGTGACGCTGTCCGGTTCGGTGATCGCTTTCGGCAAACTGTCCGGCAAGATCGGCGGCAAGCCGCTGCTGTTGCCCGCACGCCACTGGATTAACTTGGCCGGCCTGATCGCCGTGATCTGGTTCGGCAAGCAGTTCATGGCGGCTCCGTCGGTCGAAGCCGGCATGACGCCGCTCATCATCATGACGGTGATCGCGCTGTTGTTCGGCATCCACATGGTGATGGCGATTGGCGGCGCGGATATGCCTGTGGTGGTGTCGATGCTGAACAGTTATTCCGGCTGGGCCGCCGCGGCAACGGGCTTCATGCTGTCGAACGATTTGCTGATCGTCACTGGCGCGCTGGTGGGTTCAAGCGGTGCGATCCTCTCGTATATCATGTGCCAGGCGATGAACCGCAACTTCATCAGCGTGATTGCCGGTGGCTTCGGTTCCGGCGGCGGTGCGCCGGCGGCCAAGGGCGATGCCGCTGCACCGCAAGGCGAGGTGGTGCCGGTAAACGCGGCTGAAACTGCCGAGTTGTTGAAGGAAGCCAAGAGCGTGATCATCGTGCCGGGCTATGGCATGGCGGTGGCGCAGGCGCAGCACACGGTCTACGAAATCACAAAAACCTTGCGCGAGAAGGGCGTGAACGTGCGCTTCGGCATTCACCCGGTGGCGGGCCGTATGCCGGGCCACATGAATGTGCTGCT
>JAEUNB010000389.1 GCA_016790625.1 Betaproteobacteria bacterium
TGACTGCGACCAATCTCGCGGTTGAAGGCTTTACAGCATTGCCGGGACGCGGTGTAGAGGGCAAGATCAATGGCGAGATTTACACAATCGGCAACCATCGGCTGCTGACCGAACGCAGATTGGCGACCGAGGCGCTCGAGACCAAGCTCGCAGCCCTAGAGAACGCCGGCAATACGATCACCTTGCTGCTGTCCCAGTCGGCCCCGTTGGCGATTTTTGCGGTGGCGGACACCATTAAAGAATCGTCGAAAACGGCGATCACAGAATTGAAAGCGCTCGGTATCACGCCGGTGATGCTGACCGGCGACAACGCAGGCACCGCGAAGTCCATTGCCGCCTTGGCAGGTATTGAGGATGCGCGCGCCAACCTTCTACCCGAGGACAAACTCGCCGCCATTCAAGCCTTACAAAAACAGTACGGACCGACTGGCATGACCGGCGACGGCATCAACGATGCGCCGGCGTTGGCGCAAGCCGATATCGGTTTTGCTATGGGCGGGGTCGGTACCGATACCGCGATGGAAGCGGCCGACGTGGTGGTCATGAACGACGACTTGCGACGTATCCCCGCCACGGTGCTGCTATCACGCAAAACGCATTCGGTTTTGTGGCAAAACATTACCGTGGCACTAGGCATCAAGGCGGTCTTCTTTGTGTTGGCGGTCTTCGGTAGTGCCACCATGTGGATGGCAGTCTTTGCCGATATGGGTGCCAGCATTCTTGTGGTGGCCAATGGGCTGCGGTTGCTTCGTAAGTAAACAATGAAATGCGCCCTCTCTCGTTTCTCGAATCCATGTTCAGGTTTATGCGCAGTAGCAAGCGCGGGCGTGCGCTGGCTGGAACAGAGAAATTCGTGAAAACCGGTGATACACTCGTGCCAATGCGTCACCTGATTGCCATCCTGATCGTGTTTTTGCTACCCGTGCAGTGGACTTTCGCCGCTGTCAGCACGTATTGCAGGCACGAAGCGACTCCCGCGGCGCAAATCCATGCTGGCCACCATGATCATGAGCATGTCGGCGCTGTCAAGAAGGCTGCCAAAGTTGATTCAAGCGGCTTCGAAGACTTGGACTGTCCCTCCTGCCTCACTTCCTTTGTCAATGCAGTCGTGATGGCGGAAATGCCCTCCCTTCACGCGACCACCGCCGTGCCCATTCTCTGGCATAGCCATCTCATCCCCGACCGCTCCCCGGACAATCCCTTCCGGCCGCCTCATACCGCCGGCGCGTAAGCCCCGGCGAGTCGGTCCTGTTCCCCTTGCGCTGAGCTAGCGCGACCTCCTCTCGCCGGATTCCGTCTGGATTCCGCTGGTCGACTCACGTCCAGTGATTGCTTGAGGACATGATGAAGAAAATGTATTGGATCGCCTGCCTGCTCGTGGTCAGTGCCACAGAAGCGCAGGTCGACGTGCCGGTAGTGCCGGGCAAACCGTTGACCCTGACCGAGGCTTGGCGGCTGGGAGAAAGCAACAGCGTCAAATTGAAGGCAGCCTATGCCGCCGTGGATGTCGCTGAAGGCCACGCGGCGGATACGCGGGGGCTGTTGTGGAACAATCCCGAGATTTCCGCTGAGCGGACGCAACGTAAAGCCCCTGTGTCCGAGGTCACGCCGACGACGACCCGCGAATGGGCAGTCGGCATTTCACAAACACTGGAGGTGGCCGGTCAGCAAGGGTATCGACGCGAAGCGGCACTGCAAGGACTTGCTACAGCGCAGTTCCTAGCCCAAGAAACCGAGCGCGATGTGCGTGCGGAAATCGAAAGACGGTTCGTGCAGGTGTTGGCCCTACAGTCCCGGATTGGTATCGAACAGGCATCACTGTCGCTAGTCGACAGTACTGCGACCTTTGCCGGCAAGCGCGTGACCGCCGGTGAAGACAGCAAACTCGATGGCAACATGGCGCTCATAGAGGCCGGACGTGCCCGCAACCAGCTGAGCGTACTCACAGATCAGCTCCTTCAAGCGCGGGCTGAACTGGGCGAGATCCTGCAATGGCCCCCGATAACACTTCCCGAGGTCGTCGGCGACTTGGAGGTCAGTAAGGCGACACAGCCATTGGACAAGCTGTTGTCGCTTACCGCCGATCGTGCGCATCTTAAGGCGCTACAGGCTAAGGAAAACGCCGCCAGCAGTAGGCTCCATTTGGAACGCGCTGCGCGATTTCCAGACGTGACCGTGGGCTTGGGTGTGGGCCGCGAGGGGCAGCAGGA
Organism: Betaproteobacteria bacterium; assembly: GCA_016790625.1. Taxonomy (GTDB): domain Bacteria; phylum Pseudomonadota; class Gammaproteobacteria; order Burkholderiales; family Usitatibacteraceae; genus UKL13-2. The sequence continues at coordinate 2,211 of JAEUNB010000389.1, forward strand.
GTTTCGCGAGAAGACGACCCTTTTCACGGTGAGCGTTCCGCTGCCCCTGTTCAAACGAAATGCCGGCAATGTGGCGCAAGCGAATGCCGACCTCTTCAATGCGCGCGCCGAGCGGCGAGCGGGTGAGCGCGACACTGAGGCGAACGTCCGCGTGCTTTGGCATCGCCACGAGAGTTTGATTGCGCGTGTGAAGACTTTGCGCGACGCTGTGCTTCCGGCACTCGAAGAGAATCAGCGGCTTTCCCAAACCGCGCTACGAGAAGGTGAAATCAGTCTGGCCCAGCAGATCGCTATCAACCGCCAGTTGCTTGAAGGTCGTCGGGACCTGGTGGAAGCCACGACCGAATTGCGCACGACGCGCATCGCGCTCTATCAGGCCGCAGGGATCAGTGACGCGGTACCGCGATGAAGCCCATTCCCATAACCAGCATCCCCCGAATTCTTTTGGAGCTACATATGCAGCATTTTCAGAAACACTCCCAATTGTTTGCGCGGCCACTGCTCGCATTTCTGGCCATGCTTGCGATCCTTCCAGCTGGCTGTGGCGACAAATCACCGACACCAACTGTCAAGGACGTGATTACAAAAAACGCGGACAAGGAAGTCCCCGGCAAAGCTGACGCGCATGGTAAGGATGATAAAGGTCACGAAGAAGGCACAATCAAGTTGAGCGAAGACGAAGTGAAATTGGCTGGCGTGCGCGTTGAACTGATCCAAGAGCAAGAGGTTGCCGATCAGCTAGTGGTTACCGCCACCATTCAGGCCAACCAGGATCGACTGGCACACCTTGCTCCCAGAGTACCGGGACGTATCGTTAAGGTGAACGCGAATCTCGGTGATCGCATCGCAGCGGGCCAGGTACTGGCGAGCCTGGACAGCATCGAGGTCGGCGAAGCACGCTCGGCATATGCGCAGGCAGCCAGCGAGGCCGAGGTCGCCAAGAGCAGCCTCACGCGCGCCGAGCGGCTGCAGGCCGAGCAAATCGTCTCGCAAAAGGATTTTCTGCGAGCCAAGGCCGAACACAACAAGGCGCAGGCCGCCGTGCGCGCTGCCGGCGACAAGTTACAGATGTTGGGGGTGGCGACAAAGAGCGACAACGTCTCGGTGTTCCCACTGACCGCACCATTCGCCGGCACCATCATCGAAAAGAAAGCTGTCTTAGGCGAGCTCGCGCAACCGGACAAGTCGCTCTTTGCGATTGCCGATCTTTCAGTGCTGTGGATCGAAGCCAATCTCGCGGAGAAAGATCTGCCGCGGATCAAAGTCGGAGACGTCGCCATGATCACCGTTGCCGCCTATCCGAATGATCGTATCTCTGGAAAGCTCACCTACATCGGCGGCATGCTGGAAAAGGAAACGCGCACCATTCGCGGCCGCATCGAGGTGAAGAACACCGATGGCCGCTTGAAGCCGGAAATGTTTGCCACCGCCGCCATCCAGACCTCCACCAAGACCAAGGCTTTCGTCTTGCCGGACGAGGCAGTAGTCCTGATTTCGGGTCAACCCACTGTATTTATCGAAGAGCATGGCGGTTTTGAGCCACGGGTTGTGCAGTTGGGAGAACGCTTGCAAGGGCGCGTCATCGTCAAGTCGGGCATGAAGGTTGACGATCTGGTGGTGGTCGCGGGCACCTACGCACTGAAAGCGCGTGCACTCAAGTCTCAGATCGGCGAAGGCCACGCTCACTAATCATGTTCAATCAAATCGTCAATGCGTCCTTGCGCTACAAGGTCCTGGTGCTGGTCGGCTTCGTTTTGCTCGTAGTTTTCGGTGTGCGAGCCTTTCAGCGAGTGCCCGTCGATGCGTTCCCGGACGTCACCCCCAATCAGGTCAGCATCTACACAGAATCCCCCGGCCTCGCGGCCGAAGATGTGGAAAAGTTGCTCACGTCACCCATCGAAACCTCAATGGCGGGCTTGGCTGGTGTTGAATACATCCGCTCGATCTCTCTCTTTGGACTGTCATACGTTGGTGTCTACTTCAAGGACGACGTAGACATCTACTTCGCGCGCCGTCTGGTCGGCGAGAAGCTACTCGAAGCTAAGGAACGTATACCGCAGGGCTACGGCGAACCGGAACTTGGTCCAAACAGCTCCGGGCTCGGCCAAGTGTTCTGGTACACCATCGAATCGGCAGATCAGAAACTCTCGGCAATGGACTTACGGACACTGCAGGATTGGAATGTGCGCCTCATGCTGCGCACCGCGCCGGGCGTGGACGATGTGACATCGTGGGGAGGTTTCGAGAAGCAGTATCAAGTACACATCGATCCGAACAAGCTCATTAAATACGGCTTGACCTTCAAATCTGTGATGGAGGCGCTGGCCTCCAACAATCGACAGGTCGGCGGGCAATTCGTTAATCTCGGCAGCGAACAATTTCTGGTGCGCGGATTGGGTTTGGTCTCCAATAGCGAGGACATCGGCGGCATCGTCATTACTCAGCGCGGCGCGACACCAATCTACGTTCGCGATGTCGCGGAGGTCAAGGAAGGCCCCGGTTTGCGCTTCGGCGCGGTGACGCGCGATGGCAAGGAAGTGACGCTCGGTATTGCTTTGGCACGCATCAATGAGAACGCCAAGAATGTGGTCGATTCCGTCAAGGCCAAACTGAAATTGGCACAGCAATCGCTACCTGCTGGCGTCACCATCAATACCGCCTATGACCGAACCGAGATTGTCGACAAGGCGATGAGCACAGCACAGCGTGCATTGCTTGAAGGCTCTATCTTGGTGGCGATCGTGCTGTTTCTGTTCTTGGGTGAAATCCGTTCCGCGATCGTGGTGATCGTGACATTGCCGCTGTGCATGCTGATTGCCTTCATTCTTATGCAGTATTTTGGTCTTTCGGCCAATCTGATGTCCCTGTCAGGACTCGCCATCGGCATAGGCATGATGGTCGACGGCGCCATCGTCATGGTTGAGAACAGCTTCCGGCTGCTAGCTCACAAGGCAGATGGTCCGCCGGTCAACCGCACGCAGGTCATCCTGGATGCGGCGCGCGAAGTGATGAACCCGATCGCCTTCGCCATCCTTATCATCATCGTGGTATTCCTGCCGCTTTTCTCTCTCACGGGGCTGGAAGGCAAATTATTCAAGCCAATGGCAATTACCATCACTTTCGCGATGGCCGGCTCGTTGTTCCTCACGATGACTCTAGTACCGGTAATTTCGGCGCTGATACTCAAGCCGAAAGAAGAGCGCGACACCTGGCTCGTCGCACAAGCCAAACGCCGCTTCTTGCCGCTGCTGGATTGGGCACTTGATCGCAAGCGGCTGGTCGTGGGCAGCGCGGCGGTTCTGCTGCTTATTTCCCTGGCGACATTTCCTTTCCTCGGCAAGGAGTTCATGCCTACCTTGCAGGAAGGCGCCATCATGTTCCGCGTCACCGGCATTCCGTCCACCTCTCTGGAACAATCGGTGCGCGTCTCACAGCGCATGAACGAGGTATTGAAAAAGGAATTCCCGCAGACTAAGTCGGTGCTGGCGACCATTGGCCGTGCGGAGAAAGGTGAGACGACCGACGCCAATTACATGGAAGTACTTGTGGACGTAATGCCAGAGTCGGAATGGCCAAAAGCAACCAAGGGCATGTCAATGGCCCAACTCTCACAGGCCATGCAGAACAAGTTGGAGACGGCCCTACCGACAGTCGTGGTGGGCGCCACCCAACCCATCCAGATGCGCGTTGAGGAGCTGATCTCCGGTGTGCGCGCCACGCTGGCGCTGAAGGTTTATGGACCTGACCTCGAAACACTCGATCGGCTAGGAGCGCAGATCAAGCCCATCTTGGGGACGGTGCCGGGTGTCGCGGACCTGTCACTGGAAGCAAACAAGGGCAAGCCGCAGATCGTGATCAAGGTGGATCGCCAAGCCGCGTCGCGCTACGGCATCAGCGTCGACGATGTGCTTGAAATGGTGCAGGCCGGCATCGGTGGCAAGGCTGTCAGCACGCTTATCGATGGCACTCGCCGTTTTGATATCCAAGTACGTCTTGATCTCGCCTCGCGCGATAGCTTGCGGGCAATTGGCAACATCCCGTTGCGAGGCCCCGGTGGGGAGCTGATCCCGTTATCGCGCGTCGCCACCATCGAAACGGACGAAGGCTATACCTTCGTGCGCCGTGAACAGTTGCAGCGCTATGCGGTGATCCAGATGGATGTAAAGGGCCGCGATGTAAACGGTTTTGTAAAGGAAGCGGAAGCCAAACTCAAAGCGCAGGTGAAGTTGCCTGAGGGCTATTGGGTCGAATGGGGTGGTGCGTTCGAGAACCAGCAGCGGGCGTTGACGCGACTGGCGCTGATTGTGCCGCTCACGATCGGGCTAATTTTCATCCTGCTCTACACAGCGTTTAATTCGGTGGCGCACGCGACACTCATCATCGGCAACGTCCCCTTCGCCATCATCGGTGGTGTATTTGGCTTGGCCGTCACCGGTCAGTTCGTATCTGTCCCGTCGGCAATTGGATTTATTGCTGTGTTCGGTGTGGCGATGCTAAACGGCATCGTGCTGGTGACCTTCCTCAACGATTTGCGCAAGCAGGGCTATGGCATTCGGGAAGCAGTCCGGCATGGCGTCACGCTGCGATTGCGGCCCGTGCTGATGACCGCGTCAGTGGCGATTCTGGGTCTCATTCCCATGCTGCTGTCTAGCGGCATCGGTGCCGAGACACAACGACCCTTGGCTACAGTTGTCGTCGGTGGCCTTGTTACCTCTACCGCATTAACGCTGCTGCTACTACCGCTGCTCTACGAATGGCTGGAGACGCGCCGTGAGCAAAAACTCAGCCGAGCAGGACAAACGCTGTGAAATGTTCTTATCCCAACAGGAGAAAACCATGAAATTTGTAGCTACTGTCGCGATGTTCATCACAACGCTCGCCACACAGTTAGCAGTCGCTGGTGGTGACCACCATCCCAAGTATGGCGGCCAAGTACAGGAAACATCCAGCTACGATTTGGAGCTAGTTGCGAAAGGGAAGGAGCTTATGCTTCACGTCGCGGATCACAAGGGCGGAAAGACGAGCGCAAAAGAGGCGACAGCGACTGTGATCACCGGCCAAAGCAAGGAGACGGTGAGACTGATAGCCGGGAGCGACGGCGTGCTCAAGGGGGTGAGCAATTTGGCAGTCGCGGCTGATACAAAGATCATCGTTTCTATCTTGGCCTCGGGCAAGACCGAGCAAGCGCGCTTTACTCCGGTGCGGAACGCAAAGACAGATGATCACAAGAGTCATAAGCACTGAGAGAACTCCACAACACGAATGAACTCAATCGAGGTGACTAAGTAGTAGACTGTCCCGATGGAAAAAGATGTTTATCGGACACGGGAGGAAGGACTCGTGTCTTTGCCTGACCCCCCGCCACCGGCCGATGGTGAAGACTCTTGCCTATATTAAGCATATTCCTGTACCTGACTACGGAGTCAAGCCATGTCCGAAGACAACCTCACCATTGGCCAGGTCGCTGAAAGCGCTGGCGTCCATGTGGAAACCATTCGCTATTACCAAAGGCAGGCGCTGGTTAACGAACCTGTAAGACCGCTCGGTGGAATACGACGCTATGACAGTCGATATGTCGCACGCCTTCGCTTCATTAAACGGGCACAGCAACTCGGTTTCACGCTGGACGAAGTCAAGGGACTGCTCCAATTGGATGACGGTCAACGTTGCCGGGACGCGCGCGTCTTGGCCGAGCGAAAAATCGTAGACGTTGAGGCGAAACTCAATGACCTGCGGACGATGCACCGGCATCTCAAGACACTGGTGACACAGTGTCAGTCGGCGCGAGGAACGTTGGGATGTCCACTGATTGACTCCCTTTCCGGCCATGAAAGCAGGCAAAGAAATTGATCAGGCTAGGGACGTACCCACTATCTATTCAGGCTTCCACATGGGAACTTTGGTTGCCCGACAATCGCTAAACGTCACCAATTCGACGGTTGATTGTGTGACTGGAAGAACTCTGCGCCCGGATCGTCGAGAGCCAGCGCAGGGAGATTGCCGAAATGCAGTCTCTCCTAAAGGCGAAATTCCCATGGCCCAGAAAGCGCTCGACCGTAGCGTGACCCGTCGAACCATTCCGGGATACACTTGTCTGTACAAACTATGCGTCTTCTCCGAAAAATCTTGCTGACTTGGATGATCGTCTGGCTGCCGTTTGCGGGCGCCATGGCGGCCACCATGCCGCTGGGGTGGGGTTCTGCCTCGAGCATGATCGCCGGCATGTCGGATAACACGGATACCGGGGCCGCCATACTGGCGCCCTGTCACGGGGAAAAAATGGGCGATGGCTTGTTGCTCGGTCAAAGCTGCAGTCACTGCGTGCTTTGTCATTTGGCCGGCGCGTTGGTCACGCCGCATCTTCCGGTGCTGCCGAGTGTGGCACCCACCCACATTTTTACCGCAACACCACTCGCAGCCCATCCCTCGTTCGTTCCTGAACTCCTAGTCCCACCTCCGCGCACGCGCCTCGCATAGTCGCGAGGCCCTAACGCTACCTGCCACCCACGCATTACGTGGCGGGCGTGCGCCGGTTCTCGCAATTCTGTCTTTTTGTTCTCTGCGAGAAGAGGTTCACCATGAAGAGTTTTTCCATTGCCGTCTTGTCGGCGACCTTGGGCGTATCGACGGCCGCATTGGCTGCGCCGGACCCCACCGACGCCCGCGCCGCCGTACCCATCGTTCAATACCGGTCTCCCTTTCACGACTATCGACCGCTGGGCGACAACAAACCACTCGCCTGGAAAGCGGCCAATGACGAAGTCCAGCGCATCGGCGGCTGGCGAGCCTATGCCAAGGAGGCCAGCGAGGCCAATACCGGCAGCGACAAAAGCGAAAAAAACCGCGCCATTGGTAACCGCTCCCACTGCGGCTCCGGCCTCGGAGCCAGCCGCCAAGAAGCCTGCGGCCGACCACAGTGGTCACGGTAAGCAGAAATAGGAGCGTCGATGCAGACGCATCCATTCCAACGCCACCCCTGAAAGGAATTTATATGAAAACACTGATCGCTATCGCAGCCGTACTTGCTCTGGGCAGCGCGTTTCACGTCGATGCACACGAAACGAAAGACCACAAGAAAAAACCGGCCGTCGTGAAAAAGGAGCAGAAACCCTGGGGCATAGCCGGCGATGCCAAAGCCGCCAAACGCACGCTCAACAACGCCAAGACCGATACGATGCGTTTCTCTCCGGACAAACTCGATGTCAAGGAAGGAGAGACCATCCGAATCGTGCTCAAGAACGAGGGCAAGATGCTGCACGAGATGGTCATCGGGACCAAAAAAGAGCTCGACGATCACGCCGCCCTGATGCTCAAGTTCCCGACCATGGAGCACGAGGAGCCCTACATGGCTCATGTTCCGGCCGGCAAGAGCGGTGAAATCATCTGGACTTTCAATCGCGCCGGGGACTTTGACTTCGCCTGCTTGATTGCTGGTCACTATCAGTCCGGGATGGTGGGCAAGATCAAGGTGGCGTCGAAATAGGCCTTTGCCTGTCATGCGCTACGCCGTCTTACTTATCGCCATGTGGCCATCGGTCTGCTGCCAGCAGTGCGACCAAACTTGGGCGTGCGTCACCCTATCACTCGGCGTCGCGTTTCTGCTTCACGTCGTTTTGTCGATTGCGCGCGAACTGCGGCGATTGGCGAAGTTCGGACGGTCCGGCCAATGGCCGCACTGAATCAACCAAATTCATCACTATGGAGATAAATATGAAACACGCTTCTACCCTTGTCGTCGCTATTGCCATGTCTCTGTTGCCGGCCGCCGCTTTTGCGGACGGCGATCAGGGCCACGGGAAGAAGCCTGCGGCCGATACCAAAACCGCCGCCGAAAAAGGCCTCATGGCCGTAGGCGAGGTAAAGAAGGTCGACAAGGAAGCTGGCAAGGTGACGATCAAGCACGGCGAGATCAAGAACCTCGACATGCCGGCGATGACGATGGTGTTTCGCGTCAAAGAGGCTGCGATGCTGGATCAGTTGAAAACGGGCGACAAGATCCAGTTCGCGGCCGACAAGATCGACGGCAATTTTACGGTGACCAAGGTTGAAATCGCGAAATGAGCGTTCGTTTCATGACTGTCACGGGGCGAGAGCATGCATGTGTATGACGTCCCCCCGGAGCTGAAGATTTACATCTTCGTCAGATTCGCCGTTGCGTCATTGGCGCTGTCTGGCTTTGTCTGGTATTCCAACCGGCAAGCCAAGCAGAAGGACATGGCGGATCCGAAGCAGATGAAAAAAATGATCAAACAAAAACGCCATGACCGCTCTCGTTAATGGGAAGCCGTGGCGCGCGACGTCAAGGGCTTACGGAACCGGCGCAGGCGGCGATGATGGGACAAGGCTTGGCGGGTCCGGTGCCTTCGCAGTCGTGCAGTGCATGTTCCAATGCCTTTTCCATGCGACGAAGGTCGGTGAGTTTGGCGCGGATCTGTGTCAGTCTATCGGCGGCCAGTTTGCGAATCGAACGACGGTCGGTCCCGTCGCCCAACTTCAGCAGCGTACCGATCTCGCTCAACGTGAAGCCCAACTCCTGGGCACGTTTGATGAACCGGATTCGTTCGACCAGGCTGATGGGGTAATGGCGAAATGCCCCATCCGCTGCCGGCGGTTCGGGGAGAAGTTCCTGGCGCTGGTAGTAGCGGATGGTCTCAATGCCCACGTTAGCGGCTTTCGCGAGACGTCCGATCGTCAGTTCATTTGGTTTCATTTTGGGTTGGTCGTGAAAATAGCGCTTGACTCTGGGGTTAGGTACAGGGTTGATGATAGGCGTTCCTCAATCCTGATACAAGCAAACGGGAGAGTTCCATGAACGCTCAAAATCACGACCATTCCGGCCAGCACGGCGCCACGCATTCCTGCTGCGGACACAACGCCGCCGCGGCGGGCGACAAGGACAAACCTCACACCGATCCCGTATGCGGAATGAAGGTCGCCGCCGACCCGGCGAAGTCGGTCGTCCACGACGGCCAAACTCATTTCTTTTGCAGCCAACGCTGCGTGGACAAGTTCAAAGCTGACCCGAACCGATATCTGCACCCGCCGGAACATGCTGAACCGGAACTCGCCGCATCGCCGGGGACGATCTACACCTGTCCCATGCACCCCGAGGTGCGGCAACCGGCGCCGGGGTCCTGCCCAAAGTGCGGAATGGCGCTGGAACCCGAGATGCCGACCCTGGATGACGGTGAAAATCACGAACTGGTCGACTTTCGCCGACGCTTCTGGTGGACTTTGCCCTTAACCGTTGTCGTCACCACACTCG
>JAEUNB010000269.1 GCA_016790625.1 Betaproteobacteria bacterium
TCGCTGGAGCCGTTCTCAGCCGCTGTGGCGGGCGAGATGGCGGCGGAGCATTACAAGCTCACCATCCTGGCCTCGAACATCGAGGATGAGCCGAACAACACCACGCGCTTCCTGGTGCTGGGCAATTACGAACCGAAGCCGACGGGCAAGGATAAAACCTCTCTGGTTCTGTCCGCCGCCAATCGCGCCGGCGCGGTGTACGAAATGCTGACGCCGTTTGCCAAGCGTGGCGTGTCGATGAGCAAGTTCGAATCCCGACCGTCGAAGGTCGCGGTGTGGGAATACCTGTTCTTCGTCGACATCGATGGCCATCAGGACGATGCCAACGTCGCGGAGGCGATGGCAGAGCTCAAAAAGATCGCCGGCTACGTCAAGGTGCTGGGTTCCTATCCGACCGCGGTTATATGAGTTTTCGATACTGAACTCCAGCACTGGTGCGGTTCTCAGGCCAAAAATGCCCGGGGACCCGCGCCAGTACTGGAGTTTACTTTCCAACTTTGTCGTTACTGCCGATCATGAATCCTAGCCAACTCGCCCCCGAATACATTCGCAGCATCGCGCCGTACCAGCCCGGCAAGCCAATTTCTGACGTCGCGCGCGAACTCGGCATGGCAGAGGACGACATCATCAAGCTGGCGTCGAACGAGAACCCGCTCGGCCCATCACCCAAGGCGCTGGAAGCGATTGCCAAGGCGCTACCCGATCTGGCGCTCTATCCGGATGGTGGCGGTTTTGCGCTGAAGGAAGTCATCTGCCGCAAGTTCGGCGTGGCGCCTGCCCAGATCATTCTTGGCAATGGTTCCAATGATGTGCTGGAACTGGCCGCGCGCACGTTCCTCACTGCAGGGACATCGGCGGTCTATTCGCAGCATGCATTCGCCGTTTATCCGCTGGCGACGCAGGCGGTCGGTGCTACCGGCATCGAAGTGGCGGCGAAGAACTACGGCAATGATCTGGACGCACTCGCGGCTGCCGTTCGCGCTGATACGCGGATGCTGTTCCTCGCCAACCCGAACAATCCGACGGGCACCTTTGTTTCCGCCGATGCGCTGCACGCGTTCCTGAAAAAAGTGCCGACCAATGCGCTGGTGGTGCTGGATGAAGCTTACGGCGAGTATCTCGGTGCCGGCGATGCCTATGACAGCGTGCCGTGGCTGGCAGAATTTCCCAATCTGATCATTTCGCACACATTGTCGAAAGCGTATGGACTGGCGGGTCTTCGCGTCGGTTTCGGTTTCGCCTCGCCCGAGATCATCGCGTTGATGAATCGCGTGCGCCAACCGTTCAACGTCAATCATCTCGCCATGGTCGCTGCGGTGGCGGCGCTGGAGGATGTTGCTTTTATCGAGAAGAGCCGCGCAGTCAACGCCGACGGTCTGGCGTATCTGGCGCGCGAATTCGCGCGCCGGGGCATCGAGATCATTCCGTCGTACGGCAACTTCGTCACTTTTCGCATCAACAATGCGCAAGCTGTGTTCCAGTCGTTGCTGAAGCAGGGCGTAATTGTGCGACCGATTGCCGGTTACGGCATGCCCGACTGGCTACGCGTCACCATCGGCACGGCGGCGCAAAACACGCGCTTTTTGGCGGCGCTGGATAATGCCATCGCTACGAAGGCGTGATGAAAATTGAGATGGAAAACCCTAGCACTGGCGAGGCTTCCAGGCCAAAAATGGCTGAAAAACCGCGCCAGTCCTTGATTTCGGCCCCGTTATGCTGAATAAAGTCGCCATAGTCGGCGTTGGCCTGATCGGCGGGTCCGTTGCTCTGGCGTGGCGTGCTGCCGATCCATCGCTGCATGTTGTTGGTATCGATCTGAATACACCGAACGTTGAAGAAGCACTTCGTCGCGGTGTTATAGATGAGATTGGCGCGGGATATTCCACTGTGGC
>JAEUNB010000378.1 GCA_016790625.1 Betaproteobacteria bacterium
GGCCGTCAAAAGAGTGCTGGACGAGAAGCCCGACCTCGTCATTCTCGATGTGATGCTGCCCGGCAAGGATGGCTTCGATGTCTGTCGCGAAATCCGCAGCTCAGGCAATGGCGTGCCAATCATCATCCTCACGGCGAAGGAAGAGGACTTCGATCAGGTACTGGGACTGGAACTGGGCGCCGACGATTATCTCGCCAAGCCGGTGCAGCCCCGCGTGCTGCTGGCGCGCATCAAGGCCATCACGCGACGCATGCACGGCCATGCGACGGGTCATGCCGAAGGCGATGTGCTGCAGTTCGGCCGCCTGAAAATCCACGGCGTGACTCGCGAGGTGGCGCTGGATGACAAGCGCATTGAGCTGTCACCCGCTGAGTTCGATTTGCTATGGCTATTGGCCAGCAACGCCGGGCGCGTGATGCAGCGTAACGACATTCTCAAATCTCTGCGCGGCCTTCATTACAGTGGCGCCGATCGCTCGGTGGATGCGCGGTTGTATCGCCTTCGTCGCCGCTTTGGTGACGAGAAAAAAGCCGCGTGGCAGATCAAGACGGTGCGGCCGCATGGGTATATGTTCTGTCAGGAGCCTTGGTAGGCGTAACCTGCATATTGGACTGAAACTCCCGCATTGGTGCGGCTTTTCGGGCATTTTTGGTCTGGAGGGCTCGTTGGTGGTGGAGTTTCACTTCTTTACAATGCAAAAATACGTGCCTTCCCCTTTGATTCGGGGAACTTCCTTTTAGTCGGGGTAGGGTGTGTATAAAGCGATCATTGCATTGTTTTTTGGATTACAAAGCGGGTTCGCCATTGCAGAGTGGACAAAAATTCCCACTTCTTTGACCGAATCCGATGTCTACATTGACGTCAAGTCCATCAAGAAGTCGGGCGGAATGGTGGATGTATGGGACTTGGAAGACTACAAAGAGAAGCAGCCTGTAGTTCCTGGGGAGTCCCACCTCTCGGTTAAAAGGCTGGTCAAGATTGACTGCACGAATAAGAAATCGCTCACGCTTATGGTTAAGTCTTATGACCAAAACATGGGGAAAGGAAAACTTGTTTCGACATGGAGGGGGAAGGGAAAATGGGGAACATTTAACGAAAATAGCGTCGCCTACTCAATTTGGGAGGTCGCTTGCAAGGAGAACTAACCAAGCCAAGGTAAATCGTTTCACGCCTCTTCGCGCACGATTTATAAGTAGATAGATAAGGCCAGGCACCGTTTCAAATGTCGCCATTTATTCCGGCCGAAAAATCGCTACCCCTGCATCCGCAGCAGTCGCGCCGCTTCTTCAAGTCGCGTGTCCTCGATTTCGCGCAACACACTTTCCATGTCCACGGCCTTGTGCTTGCGTTCGAAGCGTCCGGTGAGCGCCACATCGGGCGTTAGTGTCCCCGCCTCATAGTGCGCCCAGATTTCGCGGCCGTACTGCGTCGTCAGGAGCTCCGGTGCGAATTGTCCGAAATAGTTTCGCAGGTTGGCGACATCGCGTTCCAGCATCGCCTGCGCATGATTGTTGCCTGCCGCATCGACCGCTTGTGGCAAATCGATAATCACCGGGCCGTCACCGGCGATAAGTATGTTGAACTCGCTCAAGTCGCCGTGGATCACGCCTGCGCACAACATGCGTACCACTTCGGCGATCAACGCGAGGTGATACTTGACCGCGACTTCCGGCAGGAATTCCACATCGTTCAATCGCGGCGCGGCGTTGCCCTCGGCGTCGGTCACCAGTTCCATCAACAGCACGCCTTCGTGAAAGTTGTACGGCTTCGGCACCCGCACTCCCGCCGCCGCCAGCCGGTACAAGGCGTCAACTTCGGCGTTTTGCCATGCCGCTTCCTGCGATTGCCGGCCGAAGCGGGTGCCCTTGGCCATCGCCCGAGCCTGCCGGGTGTTTTTGGTCTTGCGGTTCTCGGTGTAGTCGACGGCCTGACGAAATGCACGCTTGTTGGCTTCCTTGTACACCTTCGCGCAACGCGTTTCCGCGCCGCAGCGCACGACGAAGACCATCGCTTCCTTGCCGCTCATGAGCTGCCGCACCACGCCATCGATCAGGCCATCTTCGAGCAGTGGTTGCAGTCGTTGTGGAATTTTCATGGCTACAGTTTAGAGGTAAGGCGGGGAAGCTAGGAAATGAACAACCGCCCCATGAGGAATCAAAGGGGTTCAGATTCGCAATGCCCTCCACCTCGGCGTGGCATCAAAGCATTCCTCTCTGAGTCATGCGTACTGCAAACAACTACCTCAAATGGCTTGATAAAACTGCAAACTGCTGCCACCGGGATCGCGCAAATGAAACTCCCGCGTTCCCCACGGTGTGTTTGCTGGCCGGCACCACGGACTCTCCTGCGGCGAGGCGACGCGCGCACTGCGCGCAACGAATTCGGCGTATAGCGCATCGACATCGTCAACAACAAAACGGACAGCCGGCCGGTCGACGTTGGGTTGCCACTGCGTGGCGTCGGCCCATTGCAGGTGCAGTTCCAGTCCATCGCGCCGCATGGCCGCATACCGTGGCGAGTCGGTGTCGTCACGGAAGCTCACCTTGAAGCCCAATTGCTCATAGAAAAGAATCGACGACGCCACGTCGTGCGCCATCAGGACGGGCTGAATTTGCCGCAGTCTGGTGTTCATGAGTGATCAGCGCCTTTCGAGATGGTGAGAATGCTACCCCGGCAAATGAAACGCTGGCAGCTGCCAGCCAAACTGAATCGCCAACAGCCGGATCCCGGCGACCGACACCAGCCCCGTGCCAAACGCCCACGAGCGCTTCACCCCCAGCGACTGCAGCACGAGGTAGAGCGTAATGCCGGCAATCGCGGCGGTGGCGTAAATATCCTTGCGCAACAACAGCGGCACCTGTGCGGTCAACACGTCGCGCACCACACCGCCACCGACGCCGGTCATGGTGCCCATCAGCACCGAGACGCTATGTGGCAGCTTCGCTTCTTCCGCGATCTGTGCGCCGCAGATGGCGAAGACCGCGAGACCGACGGCGTCGGCGACCAAGAGTGCATCCATCGGTGGCGGATAGGCGCGCGCAAATAGCACGGTGGCAAGTGCGGACGTGACGATCACCAGCAGGTAATTGCGGTCGTGAAACCAGAAGATCGGGTGGCGGTTCAGCAGCAGATCACGAATGGTGCCGCCACCGATGGCGGTGACCGAGGCGATGACGATGACGCCGAGCAGGTCGAGCCCCGCGCGACCGGCAGCCAGCGCGCCGGAGATGGCGAACACGGCGACGCCGAATAAATCGAACAGGTAAAGAATCATGCGATGCGAAAGCGCAGTATGCAGCTTTCGTTTAATAGGGATGATTCAATTTTCGCATGGGCATCGGCCTGAAAGCCAATATCCATGCGCTCTCCCGAGGCAATGCCTCCGAAAGCCGCACCAGTGCTGGAGTGTGGCGCGGTGCCCTGCGGAAATTACTTGGCTGCCGCTGCCTTGCCGCGTTCGTAGACGATCTTTTTCGCACCACCGTCGCAGGTGCCAACTACGCGCAGATCGGTCTTTTCGTCCTTGCCGATGGCGGTGAGGGTGAAAGACTTGACGCCCTTGGCCTGGATCTTGGCTTCGATCTTGGCGATCACGTCTTCGCACGTTGTTTTGGCGGAAGCATTGCCCGACGCGGCAACGGTGAACAAGGCAATCGCGGAAAGTGCAAACACGGATTTCATTTTTGATTCCCCCAACAGGCAAAACGGCCAACCGCTATGTTAGCGGATGCGGCGCCCAATTGTTGTGAACTGTGGCACCGCATACCGCAATCAGGGCGTTGGCGAGCTGCCTAGTCCTTCGGCACCACCAGAATCTTGCCGTCTCGCTCACCTGCGGCAGCCGCAGCCACGGCCTGCTTGATGTCGGCAACGTCGTAAGTGGCGTGAACCCGCGTCTTCAGTTTGCCGGTGGCGATCAGTTTTCCGATCTCGCCGAACACCGCCATCTGCTGCTGCGGCGTTGCATTGCGGAACCAGAACGCGAGCCAGAAGCCGCGCAGCGTGACATTCTTGAACACGAACGAACGCGGCGACACCACCGAATCCTGCCCGCTCATCATGCCGTAGTTCACCAGCGTGCCGCCTTCGGTGAGGCAACTCGACAGGCGATTGGTGGCTTCACCGCCGACCGCATCTATGGCAAGGCGAATCTTCGCGTCGCCCGTTGCTTCCGCCACGCGCTTGGCAAGCCCGGGGCCATCGACCAGCACCACATCGCCACCGGCGGATTTCACCGCGTCGATCGCGGATTCGCGGCGCACGATGTTGACTGTTTTCAGGCCGCGAATTTTCGCCAGTTGCACCAGATATTCGCCGACGCCGGAATTGGCTGCGTTCTGGATCACCCATTCGCCGGCTTGAAGCGTGACGAACTCGGTCAGCATCAGCAATGCGGTCGGCGGATTCACCGTCATCATCGCCAGTTGCAGCGGATCGGCTTCGTTCGGCAGTGGCATCAGTTTTTTCGCGTCCGCCAGCATGTGTGTGACCCATGTGCCTGAGCCTACCGGCAGCAGGACCGTTTGGCCGATCGGTGGCGCGGTCACGCCGGGGCCGTGTGCGACCACCTTGCCCACACCTTCATTGCCGCCCACCGCCGGCAGCGGTGGCAGCATGCCGTATTGACCGGTGAGGGTCAGCACGTCGGAAGGATTGATCGGCGCGGCCAGCACCTGCAGCAGCACCTGGCCTTCGCCCGGCGTGGGAGTGGCGACATCGACAGCGCCGATAAACTCGGACGGGTTGGGACCGCGTTGGGCGTATTGGACGATTTTCATTATGGTTTTCCTGCGCGAGAGAGAGGAAAACCAGTCTAGCGCACTATCGCGGCCTCATGCGGGTTTGGCGATCACGGGCCGCACGACAGGTGCTTCCTTGATCGGCAGATTGCACAACGCGGCAATCGCAGCCAGTGCAATATCGCCGTACCACATCCAGTCGTAATTGCCCTGCTGCGTGATCGCCAGGCCACCCAACCAT
>JAEUNB010000412.1 GCA_016790625.1 Betaproteobacteria bacterium
GCCCTTCAACTGCAGCTCGCGGCGCTGGCCGTCGACACCGATCACCTCGCCCAGCGTGATCGCGCGGCCATCGCCAAGCTGCCCGGCCCAGTTGCCGAACTGATGGCCGCCATAGCGCGCCGCATAAGGCGCCATGCCCGGCAGCACGCGGCTGCCGGCAAGCACTTCAGCAATCGCCGCTGCCTCATTGCCGGGCGAGGCGATGCCCAGCGATGCTGCCACCTCGTCAGACCACGCCAGCAGCCGCGGTCCGGCAACGGCGGTCGGCGTGACCGGCGTGTAAAGCGCACGCCGCACCTGCCGCGGAACGTTGTCCGTCAATGGGTCGGCGGGCAATTGGCGAACGAAGGTGTTGTCGAAAGCAAGTTCAGTGAAAGGCAGCATGAGCGGCAACGTCAGTTCGATTGATGCAAGACAGTTGGGGGCAAAGGGGAAAAACGCAACGCTAGCGGCCGCCGTCCCGGTTCGGCACGGGGACACGCGCCATCTCGCGCAAATACAGCGCCTCGACTTTGTCGCGCGCCCACGGCGTACGGCGGAGAAATTTCAGACTCGATTTGACACTCGGATCATGGGTAAAGCAGCGCACTGGCACGGCTTCGGCCATCGCCTCCCAGCCGATCCGCACCGAAAGCTCGGTGACCATGGTCTCCAGCGTAATCCCTTCCAGCGCAGCGCGGCTCGATTTTCCTGACATGGCCCACATCTTACCGTGCGCTTACAATGACGCCGGAATGATCTCGTACAGGCAAAACACATGACCGAACCGCTGCGACTCGCCAAACGCGTGGCGGAACTGATGCCCTGCTCGCGCCGCGAAGCCGAACTCTACATTGAAGGCGGCTGGGTCAGGGTCGATGGAAAGGTGATCGAAGAGCCGCAATTTCGCGTCACGGGCGAGACGATTGTCATCGACTCGAAAGCGAATCTGGAAGAGCCGGAACTGATGACGTTTCTGTATCACCAGCCCACAAGCGGCTTGGTCGAAGGTGCAATCAGTCTCGACAATCGCGCCAGCGACGACACCAGCGACATCCGGCCGCTGAAGCGCCATTTCACGAAACTGTCGATGGTGTTGCCGCTGCAAACCGGTGCAACTGGCCTGGTCGTGATGACGCAGGACTGGCGCGTGTCGCGCAAGCTGGTCGACAACGCCATCACCGTTGAGCAGGAATATGTGGTCGAGGTCGCCGCCGATGTGTCGCCGGATGTGCTGAAGCAGCTCAATCATCGGGTGAGCCTCAGGGGCCGGGCACTGCCGGCGGCCAAGGTCAGCCTGCAGAGCGAGCGGCGCCTGCGCGTTGCTCTGAAAACCACGGAGCTCGGACAGATCGCGGAAATGTGCCGGAACGCTGGCGTTTCAGTGAACGCCATCCGGCGCCTCCGCATAGGCCGAATCGCCATGGCCAAACTGCCGCCAGGACAATGGCGCTACCTGCCGCCCGGCGAGAGATTCTAGTGTTCCTGCCTCAGGCCGCGTATTTTTCGCTCACCATCTTGACGAACGCCTTGCACGCTTCGTGTTCCGGCGAGCCGCCGTTGACTGCAATCACCACCAGCAGATTCTTCTTCGGCCACAGCGCGTAGCACGCACTCAATGCGGGCGTACCGCCGGCGCGAATCACCGGCTCGTTTCCGGCGCGGTCGACCGCGTGCCAGCGGCGCGAAGTTGCAGGCTTGAGCAATCCATCCTTGCCTTGCAGCGCATTCAATTCGTATTGCGCGAACAAAGCAAAATCGCGCACCGACATGTGCGCATTGCCGGCGGCCTGGAAGATCTGCTCCGGTGGCCGCACCCGATCCGGTTCCGGCACATACCCTTCCGGGCCGGCGAGATGCAGCCAGGGCTCGCTGGTCCGATTCGGCTGCCATGGCCGTCCCCAGCCCGTGCGTTTCAGGCCCAACGGGCGGAACACTTTTTCATCCATCAGCGATTCGTAGTCCTTGCCCGTGGCTTTCACTGCCAGTTGCGCAGCCAGCGTATAGCTGGCGTTTGAATACACCGCATCCTTGCCGGCAGGCCCAACCGGCTGTTCCTGCAACAAGTAGCGGATGAATTTCGCCTGACGCTCGGCAAGCGAGCCATCAAGATCGAACAGCTGCGGCGTCAGTTTCGGGCCGATGCGCTCGTAAGCAGGAATACCGCCGGTAAAGGTCAGCAGCTGCTGCAGGGTGACGTTGCGGTACTCGTCCCGCATCGGCACGTCGGCCAGCGCCTTGGCCAGCGTGACGTCAAAGCCGAGCTTGCCCTCATCAATCACGCGCCCGATCATCAATCCTGTCATGCGCTTGGTGCAGGAGCCGATGGCGAAGCGATCGTCGATCTGGATCTTGTCCTCCGTTCCCAACCGGCGCAGGCCGGTGACACCCTCGGCAATGACCTTGCCATCGCGCATGACCACTGCCGCCGCACCGGGCAGGTTTAGCTGTTTGCGAATGACGTCCAGCCCATCATTGAGACTGGAATTTTGTGCCAGCACGGGAGTCGACATGCTCGCCAGGACGATGCCCAGCAGCACGGATAGTCTCGAAGCCATTTTTGCAAACACCATGAATGCACCTCTCCCGTTGAAGAACTTCTCCCACATCATTCCTGCCGGGGCAGAGAAAGTTCCCACCTGCTTCGTCAAACCGCAAAGCCAAGCACTGGCGCGGCTTCCAGGCCATTTTCGGCCTGCAGGCCGCGCGGAATGGCGATCTTTGTTAATCAGCAATGCAGTGCGGCGCTGTTTCACGGCCCACACCGGTCATTCGCCCCCGGATTCCGTGCATTGGTCGCGTGCCGCTGGCGTGCGCGGGCGCTGACATGTTTTCATGTCCGCACTTACGACTCCTCACTACAAACCGCGATCGCGACATTCAGCGGCGGAATTTCTGACGCAAAATAGCGCCTTCGTTCCAACCGACCACCACTGTGGCAAAAGAAAAATGAAACTGATTACCAAAGGCCGTGTTGTCTGGACCATCATTCTCCTCGTACTGGCTGGGCTTTTCTGGGTCGGCTGGCAGGTGCAGACCAAGATGGGCGCCGGCAATGACAAGCCGCGCTACAAAACCGCCGACGTCGATCGCGGCGCCATCGTCCAATTCGTCACCGCCACCGGCACGCTGAACCCGGTCGGGTTGGTCAATGTCGGCACGCAGGTTTCCGGCACGGTGAGCGAGGTCAACGTCGACTTCAACGACCGGGTGAAACGCGGGCAGGTGCTGCTGAAAATCGACCCCACGCTGCTCACCGCCGTGATCAAACAGAACGAAGCCTCGCTGGACGCGGCCCGTGCGCAGTTCGCCTTGGCCGACAGCAACTACAACCGCAACGTGAAGCTGGTGAGTCAGGGCTTTATCTCCGCCGCCGCGCTGGAACAGCTGCGTCAAGCCAAGGACGCCGCCGCCGCGCAGGTCAAAGTGGTCGAAGCTCAGCTCGAACGCGCGCGCGCCGACCTGGGCAACAGCATCATCCGCTCGCCGATCGACGGTGTGATCATCAAGCGTACGGCGGACCTTGGCCAGACGGTGGCGGCCAGCTTTCAGACACCGAATTTGTTCGTTATCGCCCGCGACCTGAAGAAGATGCAGATCGACACCAATGTCTCGGAAGCCGATGTCGGCTTGCTGAAGGATGGTCAGCCGGTGCGCTTCGTCGTGGACGCGTTCCCCGAGCGCGATTTCGATGGCAAGGTGCGCCAGTTCCGCCTCGCCGCCAACGTGATCCAGAACGTCGTCACCTATAACGTGGTAATCGATGTCGACAACCCCGATGAGTTGTTGAAGCCCGGACTCACCGCTCAGGTGCGCATCATCACCGCGAATCGCCCGGATGCATTGCGCGTGCCAACGGCCGCACTGCGCTATCGCCCCAGCGATTTCGAAGTGGCGATGGATTCGATGAAGAAAAAAATGGCCGGGATCAAGGACGAAAAAGCCAAGGACAGCAAGGACGCAAAGAAGGATGACAAGCCCGTTGATGATATCGACGAGCTGGGACTGCGCTCCAAGAGCGGCGAGCGGCTCTATCGCATTTACAAGCTGGTCGACGCCAAGCCGCCGATGACCGGCACCACTGCAGAGCCGGTCGACGTGGTGATCGGTGTCGCCAACAGCAAGTACACCGAGATCGTCAAAGGGCCATTGGCGGCCGGCGACAAAGTGGTGGTGCGCTCTCTGCTGGCCGATCCGACCAAGCAATAACGTATAGCCCCTTTCATGACCACGCCTTCCTCCAACACGCTGGTGAAGCTGACCGGCGTGCGCAAAAGTTACTTCTCCGGCAAGGTGGAAACGCCGGTACTGCACGGCATCGACTTCACCATGCAGCCGGGCGATTTCGTCGCCATCATGGGCCAGTCGGGCTCAGGCAAATCGACGCTGATGAACATTCTGGGTTGCCTCGATACGCCGACCTCGGGCGAACATCAGCTCGACGGTCACACGGTCAACAAGCTCTCGCGCGCCGAGCTCGCGGGCCTGCGCAATCGCACGCTGGGCTTCGTGTTCCAGAGCTTTAATTTGCTGAAGCGCATGAGCGTGCTCGACAATGTCGCCCTGCCCCTGCTCTATGCCAATGTGCCGCGCGCCAAGGCACGCGAACGTGCGCGCGCACAGCTCGCCAAAGTTGGATTGACCGACTACGCCAATCGCCAGCCGAACCAGCTCTCTGGCGGTCAGCAGCAGCGCGTGGCCATCGCGCGTGCCTTGGTGGCCGACCCGCCGTTGATCCTGGCGGATGAGCCGACCGGCAATCTCGATACCCGCACCAGCACCGACATCATGAATGCGCTGACCGAGCTGAATCGCGACCGCGGCCAGAGCATCATTCTGGTAACACATGAGCCTGATATCGCGGCCTATGCCAAGCGTCTTGTGCGCCTCAAAGACGGGCTGGTGCTGTACGACGGCCCGGTGCGCGAAGGCCTTGCGCAACTGCAACGCGACACACAAGACAATGCAGCGCAGGAAACAGCACAAGGAGCACCAGCATGAAGTTCACGCAAATCTGGGCGGAATCGTTCCGCGCCATGCTGGCCAACCCGATGCGCACGATGCTTACGATGCTGGGCATCATCATCGGCATCGCCAGTGTGGTGCTGATGCTGGCCGTGGGGGACGGCATCAAGGCGTTTATCAACAAGCAGCTCGCTGTGCTTGGCAGCAATCTGGTGCTGGTGCAGGCCGATTCGCGCAAAGCGGTCGGCGCGCGCCTGAAAACCGGCACCGTGCAGACGATGACGCTGGACGATGCCGCGGCAATCAACCGCCTGCCCAGCGTCAGCGGTGCGGCGCCCATGCTCACCACGTTTTCGCAGATTTCCTTCGGCAACGACAACACCAACAATCAGGTCCAGGGCACCACGCCGGTTGCATTCAGGATTCGTAACCTGCGTCTCGCCAAAGGTATCGCGCTCAGCGACGAAGACGTGGCCACCGCTGCACGCGTGGCGGTACTGGGCAAGAAGGTCGCCGAGCAACTTTTCTACAAAGCCGACCCCATCAACCAGCGCATCCGCATCGACAACCAGAGTTTCCAGGTCATTGGCGTGCTGGACAATGAAGGGCAAAGTTTCGACGCCGGTGATATCGGCGAAGTGGTGATGGTGCCGATCTCGACTGCGCGAGTGACCCTTGTGCGCACGCCGACACCACGCTCGGTGCAATACATCATCGCGCAATCGAAAACCACTGAAGGCCTCAACGAAATGGTCGCCGATATTTCCGACCTGATCCGCGACCGGCATCGCATCCGTGCCGACGATCAGGACGATTTCCGCGTGGTCAATTTCGGCGAATTTGCCAAGTCAGGCGAAGCCATCGCCACCGGCCTGTCGATCGCGCTGGGGTTCGTCGGCGCCATTTCACTGGTCGTCGGCGGTATCGGCATCATGAACATCATGCTGGTCAGCGTCACCGAGCGCACGCGCGAGATCGGCATCCGCATGGCGATCGGTGCGCGACCCGCAGACGTGCTGTGGCAGTTCCTGATCGAAGCCGTGTCGATCTGCCTCGTGAGCGGCATTATCGGCATCACGTTATCCGCAGCGCTGGCCGCCGCCATTACCTCGACCGGCAAATTCGATCTGACCATCGGCGTGAAAGCGGTCATGATCGCCACCATTTTCAGTTGCGCGATCGGCGTGTTCTTCGGTTTTTATCCGGCGCGGCGTGCATCGAAACTGCAGCCGGTGGAGTGTTTGCGGCACGAATAACCCGGTCTAGTCCTGCAATGCCTTGGCGCGCTTCACGGTCGCATCCTTGAAGTCGCGCCAGCCTGCAGCGTCCATGGCGCGCGAACTTAGTCGTACCAGCCGCAGGCTCTGCCATTCGGGATTGTCCGGGACGGCGTGCTCGAAGCGCTCGATCAGGCGATCCTGCGCGTTGATCCACAGCGTTCCTTTTATACCGCCGAACGCGGGGCCGCCGACCTCGTACTTCAGGCACGCCACATCGTTTTTCTTTTCCTCGCCGACAAAGCGAAATGTCGCCTTGCCTTTGTAGACGAAGCCTCCTTCCTGCACGCCGCCGTCGGGCTTGAAGCGTTTGGCGAGAAACTCAAAATCCGGATCGACAATGCCGACTTCGAAATCGCTCCTTGGGTCTTTGAGATGCGGCAGCGTGGCGTTGAAGCCCATCAGGTCGAAGTTGTAGATGTGCGCCGGCAGATGTGGCACGGCGACCGGCATCTCCGCCTTGGCCACATGCGCCACCAGGCGGCGCGAGCCCGCATCCGATTTCAGAATCATCTGCAACCGCGGCGTGCCGCTTTCGAGCGCATTGAAAGACTGCATGCTCGACTCGGTGAGCGTTGCGGGATCCAGCACTGCACTGACCAGCGCCAGCGACTGGCCGTCGTGCTCGACCTTCAGCACTTCAAGCTTCAGCGGCTCGGCGAAATGCGCCGAGAGCACCAGCCGTTTCGAGCCATCGAGATTGGACTTGAGATAGTGCACGACACGATCGCGCGGCCCCTTCGACGGTGAGTATGCATAGTCGCCCAGCGAGTCGGTAACCGCAGCGGGCGGATTCGATTGCGCCATGGCGCGATGGGGCTCGAGCACGGCTGACGCCAGCAATATCAGCGCGCAGGCGCTGGTCAGCAACGCCTGGCACGACAACGGGCAATCCGGCGCATCAATCAAATTCGACGGCATGGTAAATCCTGAAATGGGTGTCACCCGCTTTGACGCATCAGGTGACACCAATGGATTTACCAGCCGATCAATTGCGCGCGATAACGCCCTTTAGGATTTCCAGTGCGGCGGAATAGTACCGGCGAAATACGGCAACGCCTCGATACGCTTCATCCAAGCTGCGGTCTTCGGCGGCAGCATGGCTTTCAGGTCGTAGCCGGGTTTGCGCTGGTCGACGCGGCCAAGGAAAGCCAGATACGGATAAAGCGTGAAGTCGGCACCGCTCAAGTGCGGGCCGGCAACGTAATCGTGCGTAAACCAGCCCTCGATGCGTGCCAGCTCTTCGGCATAGGCCTTCTTCGCAGCATCGATTGCAGCGGCGTCAGGCATCTGGTCCGCAGGAACCAGAATCGCTGTCAGCAACTTGTCGTTCAACGGATCGACATAAGCCACCGCTTCTGCC
>JAEUNB010000020.1 GCA_016790625.1 Betaproteobacteria bacterium
AGTAAAGAAATTGCCCAGCGATTTGGACATCTTTTCGCTGTCGAAATTGAGGAAAGCCGCATGCATCCACGTATTGACGAACGAATGGCCCAGCGCACCTTCGCTCTGGGCGATCTCGTTTTCATGGTGCGGGAACTGCAAATCCCAGCCGCCTCCATGAATGTCGAGCCTATCGCCCAGCACCGCCTTGCACATGGCCGAGCACTCAATATGCCAGCCCGGACGGCCACCGCCGAAAATCGACGGCCACTGCGGTTCATGCGGCTTCGCCGCTTTCCATAGCGCAAAATCGAGCGGATCGCGCTTGTTGTTGTCGATCGCCACACGTTCGCCGGCGCGCAGATCGTCAGGATTCTTGCGGGAGAGCTTGCCGTAGCCCTCGAAATTGCGCACGGCGTAGTAGACATCGCCATTCGGCGCGCGATAGGCAAGGCCCTTGTCTTCCAGCAGCTTGATGATGGCCAGCATGCCTTCGATGTGGCGTGTGGCGCGCGGCTCATGCGTCGGGCGCAGCAGCTTGAGTCGATCAAAATCCTCGTGCATCGCCGCCGTCATACGCTCAGTCAGTGCGTTAATCGGCTCGCCATTCTCGTTGGCGCGATCGATGATCTTGTCATCGATATCGGTGACGTTGCGCGCATAGCTGACCGCGTAGCCATTGGTGGTAAGCCAGCGATAAACCATGTCGAACACGGTAAAAGTACGTGCATTGCCGATATGGAAAAAGTCGTAAACCGTTGGGCCGCAGACATACATGCTGACCTTGCCGGGCACTATCGGCGTAAAAAGCTCTTTCTGCTTGGTGAGCGTGTTGTAGATGGTTTGCATGGGGTGAAAATCCTGAAATTGGGCTTGCGCCTGAATTGTGGCGCAATAGTGCATCCGTATGAACTCGCCTTAACACTGCTTGTCGCAGCTAGCGCAATAAGCAAGGACGGCAAAACGTGGAATCAAACGTCGGACCAAGCGGTCCGACGGGGCAATTCTGGATCGATCAACAACATCGCGCCGTGGCGGGGCGCCCAGCGGGATCGATTGCAGATATTGTGTGGCGGGAAGGCATTCTTGGTAGAATAGCGGCAGTTGGTGGCCAAATTGTTTTTTATTAAATTCAATGAATTATAACAGAATGCTCACTTCATCCTTCGCTCGTTCGCTACGCATTTGCGGCTCCACCCTGCTGATCGCGGCGCTGGGTTGGACGGCCCCCGCCACCGCTGGCCCTGCAGAAGATACGAAAGAGGCAACACGTCTCTACCAGCAAGGAAAACTGGATCAGGCGCTGACCAAAATCAATGCCGCACTGGCCCAGCAACCGAAGGACGCGCAAGGCCGCTTTATCAAGGGTTTGATCCTGACCGAACAAAAGAAGCCTGCAGATGCAATTCAGGTATTCACCAGCCTGACTGAAGACTATCCGGAACTTCCTGAGCCGTATAACAATCTGGCCGTGCTCTACGCCAGCCAAGGCAACTACGATAAAGCCAAAGCGGCATTGGAACTGGCTATACACACGCATCCCAGCTACGCCACTGCCTATGAGAATTTGGGCGATATCTATGCCCAGCTGGCGCGCCGCTCGTATGACAAGGTGCTGCAGCTCGATAAAACCAACACCACCGCGCAGAGCAAGCTGGCGATGGTGAAAGACCTGTTCAGCCCACCGAAGAACATTGCCGTTGCCAGCGCCGATCCGGCGAAGGCAACACCGACGACCGTCGCAGTCACACAAACTCCAACTAAAGCTGAGCCCGCCAAATCAACGCCCAGCAAACCAGAGCCCCCGGCAAAAGCCGAGCCGGCGAAGGCCGCCACCAAACCCGCTGGTAGCGCCGATGAACAAGTAAAAGCCACTGTGCTGGCCTGGGCCAAGGCGTGGGCTGGCAAGGACGTGCCGGGTTACCTGGCTTTTTATGCACCGGACTTTGATACCCCGGATGGCTTGTCGCGAGCGGCGTGGGAAGCACAGCGCAAGGATCGCATCGATCGGCCAAAGAGCATCAGTGTTGACCTGAAGATTTCCAAGGTCACGATCAAAGGTGATGAAGCAACTGCGGTATTCCGTCAGACCTATCGCTCGGACACATCCAAGAGCAACAACACCAAGACCCTGAAGCTGATCCGTTCAGGCGACAAATGGCTGATCCGTTCCGAGCGCGCCGGCGCCTGAGGCTTAGCGCACCCGTGAATCGCCGTTTTCTTCCGTTGACGCTATCGTCATCGCACATTCTCTCTGTTCCATTCCTGCTGACTGCCATCACCGTCGCAGGGACGGCGAACGCGCAGACCGCGACCACGCCCTTGTCGTCGGTCGCCTTCAGTAATGAGGTCGAAGCCTCGCTGGTTCGCGCGCTTGAAACGCTGAAAGACGGCGGCATCAAGCCGGCGTTGAAGGAAATCGACAGCGCGCTGGAGAAGAACCCGAATTTCCGCCTCGGCCACATGATCAAGGGAGATCTGTTGATGGCCAAGGCTGGTTCCCCGGTGGCATTCGGTCCGACCGCGCAACCCGATGTGGTTGCGAGCCTGCGCGACGAGGCACGCGTTCGTCTCAACCGCTATTTCGATGCGCCACCGAACGACAGCCTGCCCACCGCGTTACTGCAACTGGCGCCGCACTATCAACACGTTCTTTTGCTCGACAGCGAGAAATCCCGCATCTATGTGTTCAAGAATGAAGACGGACACCCCAAGCAAGTGGCCGACTTCTATATCTCGGGCGGCAAGATGGGATTCGAGAAAGCGCGCGAAGGCGATCAGCGTACGCCGCTCGGTGTCTATCACATCACGTCCAGCATGGGGCGCGAAAAATTGCCAGACTTCTATGGCGCCGGGGCCTTTCCGATCAATTACCCCAACGAGTGGGACAAACGGCTCGGAAAGAACGGCTCGGGCATCTGGATTCACGGCACGCCATCCAATACCTACAGCCGCCCCCCCCGGGCCAGCGACGGCTGCGTGGTGCTAACCAACGACGACTTTGCCAAGATTTCGCGTTTTGTCGAACCGGGCGTTACGCCAGTTGTCATTACTGCATCGGTGCAGTGGCAACCTCGGGAGCAGTGGCAGGAGTTTCGCGGCGATTTCGCCAACGCCCTCGATCGCTGGAAAAGCGACTGGGAGAGCTTGCGCATGGACGCATACCTCACCCACTACTCCAGCGCGTTCAATACAGATGGAAAAGGCCTGGCCGACTGGTCGGCCAGCAAACGCCGTATCAATGCGGGCAAGAGCTATGTCAAAGTCGATATCAGCAACTTGTCGGTTTTCGAGTACCCGATTTCACCGGGTACTCCACCGATGCTGATGGTGACCTTCGATCAGGAATACAAAAGCAGCAACAACTCGGCAAAAATGAAAAAACGCCAATATTGGCAGCGGGAAGATGGCCGCTGGAAGATTCTTTACGAAGCTGCCGCATCCTAGGCCGCCTTTCATTCACATGGTCTCATTTCGCTTTAATCAGGAGTTTCCAAAGATGATCAACCGACTGCTCTCCCCATTTTCCACCGCACTGTTCGCAAGCCTGTTCATGACAGCTGCGTTCGCGCAAAAACCCGCCGAAGCCCCCAAGGCATCGGCAACCAAAACCGCGCCAGCCAAGGCCAGCGCATGCAAAAACGATGACAAAGGAACCAACCCCGTGAAAGTCAAACTCACCACCAGCATGGGCGCCATTACGCTCGAACTCAACAAGGAAAAAGCACCGATTTCCACGGAGAATTTCGTCAAGTATGTCGAGAGCGGCCATTACAACGGCACCATTTTTCATCGCGTCATCGGCAACTTCATGATCCAGGGTGGTGGCTTTGACAAGAACCTGACGCAGAAACCCACCCAGCCGCCGATCAAGAACGAGGCCACCAACGGCCTGCGCAATGATAATTACACCATCGCCATGGCGCGTACTGGTGTCGTCGATTCCGCGACCGCACAGTTCTTTATCAACGTCACCAATAACGACTTTCTGAACCACGCCGGCCCGGCCAACTATGGCTATGCGGTGTTTGGCAAGGTGGTCGAAGGCATGGATGTAGTCGACAAGATTAAGGCCGTGAAAACCGGCGGCAAAGGCCCGTTCCCGACTGATGTCCCACAGGAAACCGTCGTGATTGAAAAGGCTGAATGCATCTAGGCCCGCAGGCAGATGACAAGGGGCGGCTGATTGCCGCCCTTTTTGTTTTATAGTCGCTGCCAATGAACACCTTCTTCATCTCCGACCTGCATCTGTGCAACGAGCGACCGCAGACTACCGCACTATTCAACCAGTTCCTCGGTGACATTGCCGGGTCGGCGAAGGCACTCTATATACTGGGGGATCTGTTCGAGTACTGGCTCGGCGATGACCAGCTTGATCACGATCCGCTTGCGCAGGCTATTGCACGCTCCCTATCCGCTGTCTCGCATGCCGGCACCCGAGTCCACTTCATGCACGGCAACCGTGATTTCCTGATCGGGGAACGTTTTTGTCGCGAGGCCGGCCTGAACCTTTTGGATGATCCAACCAGCATTGCCGTTGACGGGAAGTCGCTGCTGCTGATGCATGGCGACACCCTTTGCACCGATGATGTTGCCTACCAAGAGTTTCGGCATCAGGTGCGGGATCCTTCGTGGCAAGCGGCGATTCTGGCCAAGCCATATGCCGAACGAGAAGCTCTGGCACGAACCATCCGCTCACGCAGCGATGTCGAAAAATCGATGAAAGCCGACGCCATCATGGATGTGAATGATGGTACGGTTGCAGCGACGCTGCAAACACATTCCTATCCGACATTGATCCACGGCCATACTCATCGACCCGCCCACCACGAACACCTGGTCGATGGCCATCGTTGCGAAAGATGGGTGCTGGCCGATTGGCATGACACCGGCGCGGCGCTGGTGCACTCGCCTGCCGGTTTCGCCGTGCACACCATATCGGCACCATAGTGCTCCAGGCAACAGTCAACGCCGCAAAGTGGGTTTCGCGCAGCATCGGGCTGACGCCGATTATCAAGAGATGGTTGTACCCCGCGCCCACAAGCTCACTACCAGCCGAGACTGGGCCGTTACCCAATGCGGCACCCAAATCCTACGAGGCTCGCCTGCTCGCTGAGCAACAGCACTTTGCCGATCAATCCGAAGTCCACGATCTGCCGGAAATCTTTCACTACTGGTCGAACAAGTATCTGCGGCCCAAACTGGAACAATTCGGCTTTTCCGATCCGGATCAGTTTTTTGTGAAATATCTGGAGCAGACGTTTGCCGGCGACCGAATCGAGCAGCGCAAATTCATCAGCATTGGCGCCGGCAATTGCGACACGGAAGTCCGTCTGGCGAAGATATTGATAAAAGCCGGCTGGCAGAACTTCACCCTCGAATGTCTGGACATCAATGCCGACATGCTCGCGCGGGGCGACGCACTGGCACAGGCTGAAAAATTGCAACATCACGTCGTCACCCGCCGTCTGGATTTCAATCAGTGGCAGGCGAATCGAGAATACGATGCCGTCATCGCCAATCAATCATTGCATCATGTGGTCGAGCTGGAAAAGTTATTCGATGCGATCGCTGCGGCACTGAAAGAAAATGGGTTGTTCATTACCTCCGACATGATCGGGCGCAATGGTCATCAGCGCTGGCCGGAAGCGCTGGAGATCGTTCACGATTTCTGGCAACAGTTGCCGGAAAAATACCACTATAACCATCAGTTGAAACGAATCGAAAATCCCATGGAGAATTGGGATTGTTCCGGCGAGGGCTTTGAAGGGATACGCTCGCAGGACATTCTGCCGCTATTGCTGCAGCGCTTCCAGTTCGATCTGTTCATCGGCTACGCCAACGTCATCGATCCATTTATAGACCGTTCGTTCGGCCCCAACTTTGATATTGGCAATCCCGACGATGTCGCATTCATCGACCGTATACACGAACGCGATGAGGTCGCGATCGCCGCCGGGGCAATTACGCCGACGCACATGATGGCCGTGATGAGCCACCCCATTCGCGGCAGTTGTTGCAAGCACGCCGGGCTCTCGCCCGAAAATAGCGTGCGGAAGCCGGACTGATTTCCAGGCACTAACGCCAGGACAATTGGCCCAATGATTTGAATTTGCCATCCTGCTCGGCCACCAACCACGTCGGCGAGCGTTCGGCGGAAAGCAGGTAGCATTCGACCAAGTCGAAAGGTGTCCCCATGTATCCGCGCCAACGCCTGCTCTCGCCAAGTTTACCGGTCAACGCACACCTCCCAATCACCTGCCCGCTCGACGTAGCGGCCCAAATCGTTGCATCGCTTAACCGTCGCGCGACATCGCGATCCAGATAGCCGCTGGCAAATAGCGCCTGCACCCCGGCTCCCGCCTTTACTGGTTCGGTCGTGACGCCGATGAGCGCGGTATTTGGCGTAAGCGGGATCGTGGCTCCAACCCGGCTCCAGTTGGGATTGGAGAACAGCGACACGCCCTTCTCGCGCATGACTTTTGCGGCTACATAGGCCGTTCCCGGGATGAGGTCCGACATCGGTTCGACCCGCGCGTCATCCTTGATATTGAGCTTCAGGCTCAAGGCCGCCTGCTCTACTCCGCGATATACGGCTGCGGACCACGCATGCAAATAGTCGGCTCGCGCAATGGCCGGGGTACCGCAAACAATCAGCAGGATGGCGACGACCCAGGATGCCGGAGCATCGAGACGACTGAGCCGCACGCAGCAGTAGATCAGCACGCCCACCCAAAACACACATGACCAGAAAATATAGCGGTCGGCGAAAAGCTGCTCCGGTGCGTCGAGAAAATATCCGCCGCGCTGAATGGCAATAAGCGTATTGGTCACCAGACCGAAGATCATCATGCCAATGCCGATATGTTCGAGCTTGTCAAAGCGCTCACGCCGCAGCCAGCGAGATAACGGTTCAGCCAGAATCCCCAAAGTGGCGATGAGCCCGGCCAATGCAGACAATCCGATCCGCGAATCATCGTCACGCACGACATGCACGAGCAACTCATATACAGCCGCACCGACCCGCGCAAATGCAAAGAACAGTACCGACGCAAAGTCGAAGCCCTGCCCGGACTTTTGTACGCCTTCCGCGCCGGGCAGCAGGAGGAAATACAGAATGAATGCAAAACCTGTGGCGCATACCAGAAGCACCAGCGTACGAGTGGCTGCCCGATGCAGTATTGCCAATCCCAATACGGCGGCGAAAACGATGAAACCTGGGCCAAAGCTGAAGGTCGCAAAAAGACATGCGCCGATTGCGCCCCACAGGTACCGCAACCCTCCAGACTCGATGTGCCGCCAAAGCATCTCGATTGCCACGACCAGGCCAAGCAGCACGTAGAATAAATGCGAGGCCTCATGAGCGTGAATGAACATGCGCGCATTGGCATTCCAGAACAGCGTCAGAACAGACGCATAGAGCGTTACGCGAACAAGCGTGTTCTGACCCTGCTTGCGGCATTGCAACAGCAACCAGAACACGCTTGCAAACGCCGCAACGGCGGCCGCAGTCGCCTCAAGCCATTGCTGTCCATGCAGATAAGTGAGTTGAGCGCATCTCACCAAGCCGGGGAAGATCGGTCGATGACCGTTTTCAAGCAGCAGAACGCTGTCCGGGAACGGTACCGTGAGATATCGAACAATCAGCCGATACTGATCCTGAAACGGATGTTGAAAACCATAGCTGACGACAGTCGATATCGTTATCGAAACGTGAACCACGGTGAACATAACGAGCGCAATGATCGCCAGTCTTTCGATTGTCTTACCGAACTGGGCGCGCAATGCAGGCTGCATGCGCCTAACCATCGCGACGGAAGATCTTCCTGATCACATAGGCAGGCCGGCCTTTGCTTTCGATATAGGTACGACCGAGATATTCGCCGACCACGCCGATTCCGATCAATTGCAGCCCGCCAAGGAAAAGCACAGCAACAAACAACGAGGCATAGCCGGGCACATCAACGCCATACACCAAGGTACGAATGGTGATCCAGCCTGCCCACAACATCGCAATGGCCGCAACGAAAACGCCAAGATAAGTCCAAATGCGAAGTGGCGCAGTCGAAAAACTGGTGATCCCCTCGAGCGCCAGATTCCACAAGCGCCAACCGTTAAAGCTCGACTTGCCGGCAGCCCGAGGATCGCGTTGATAGTCGATAGTGACCGTACGGAACCCAGCCCAGGCAAACAATCCCTTCATGAAGCGCCGGCTTTCAGGCAGGCCATTGAGAACATCGACAACTACACGATCCATCAAACGGAAGTCGCCGACATCGGGCGGTATGGTGACATCGGCGACCTGATTGTGGAATCGGTAAAATAACCTCGCCGACCAGCGTTTGGACAACGCATCGGATGAGCGGTCGCTACGACGGGCCAGCACCACCTCATGTCCCTGCTCCCACTTGGAGATCATGTCGATCAACAAATCGGGGGGGTCCTGCAGATCGGCATCCATCGGAATGACAGCATCGCCTGATGCAGTCTTCAGGCCCGCTGACAACGCGGCCTCCTTGCCGAAATTCCGGCTGAGATCGACCACGACAATATCGGCACGCTCGGCGGCCAAGCCAGTCAGAATGTCCAGAGTTCGATCAACACTGCCATCGTTCACGCAAACAACCTCAAATCGATACCCGGCTGCTTTCGCAAACACACCATCCAAGCGTTCAAAAAGTGGCTGTAACGAGTCCTGCTCGTTGTGACAGGGAATGACGACGGAAATGGTCTTCATGCGGCCAAAGTCTCAGGCCAACATCGGATGAAGACATCTGCGCGGAACGTTGGCGATATCGAAATTGACGGCGGCAATCAGCAGATGCGCGCCTATCAATGATGGCAACGCAGCCAACATGACCGTGCCGCTGGTGGCCGCCACGCCGCTGGCAGCACTTTCCAGCCAATGCGATATGCCCCAATAGCTACCGAACAGCACCAGGAGAAATCCCAACAGGAATTGAATCGATCCCGCGTTGAAGTCGCGAAGAAAGTAATTGTAGAAAAGCCGCTTAATCATGCGTTTCAGGTACTTTGGGGGGAAGCCGAATGCAACCGGCGTAATTTTCAGCCCTGATTTCTCGTTGCCGTAAACAGCATCCATTGGTATGTCCAGAACTACGGCGCGCAGTGTCGCCAACCGGAACAGCATGTCGCTCTCAAAGAAATAGCGCTTCGATACCTTTTCCAGCGGAATGCGCTTGAGAACCTTGGCATGAATCGCGATATAGCCGTTGGTCGGGTCCATCACGTCCCAGTAGCCACACGACAACTTGTTCACGAATGACAGCACGGCATTGCCGATCAGGCGAACTGTCGGCATCGAACGCAGCGATTCCAGTTCGAAAAAGCGATTGCCTTTGGCGTAGTCGGCCCGCTGTTCAATGATCGGCTGGATGAATTTTGACAACAGGCCAGGGTCCATTTGTCCATCCCCATCGATTTTGACGACGATGTCCATGCCGTCGGACAGCGCGGCACGATATCCGGACACCATGGCGCCGCCAACTCCCTGATTGCTGGCGTGCGTAATGACGACGATGCGCGCATCCATGGTCGATTCGACAACGTGCTGCCCCGATTGCTGAGGGCAAGCGTCATCGACCACATATATCCTCTGCACAACATCCGGTATGCCACGCAAGACGTCAAGAATCTTCTCTCTAACGTTGTAGCACGGCACGACCACACCGATCTTGCTACGAAGCTCAACAGTCGAATTCATGGCTTGCGTGTTCACGCCTGCGTTGCGATCACGATACCAACCATGATCAGAACACCCCCCAGAAACTGCCGGCCTGACAACGGCTCACCCAGAAAAAAATACGCCATCACCGGCACCACAAAGAATGCCAGTGCAAACACCGGGTAGGCTATCCCCAGCGGCACATGTTGCAGTACCCATATCCACAGGATCGTGGCTATGCCGTAAATCGCCAACGCGGCAATCAGAGGCAAGCTTACCCATTGCTCAACCAGCGATTTGCCGGCCGCCTCTGCGGCGCGATTGGCGGAAAGCTTGAAGAGAATCTGCCCAGCCGCGATAAGGAGCACACACAACGCGGTAAGCGACAACGACTGGAATTTATTCATGGGCAGGCCCGCAACGCGAATGGCTGAATCGTATCAGAACCCGGCAGGCCAGCCGGACCAGCCCTTGCTCTTGAAATAACTGTCGCGATATCCGCGCCCCGTATCAGGTTCAACTATCTTGATATCGCCGATGCGTATGCGAGTCCCCGGTTCGCAGGACAATCGCACGCGGAAGGTGCCTGGTTCGTACAGTTCCAGGTTCATATAACCGCCGACAGAATAGCGATGCGGCTTGTCGTCCCGGTACCAGTGACCATATACCGCTCGGTCCATCGTAAAGTCGGCTTGTCGCAGCTTCCGGTAGAAGTACAGGACTCTCGGATTACAGGCGTGAACGGCACGCGGTGAGATGACTGTCGCATTAAATGAAGCCACATGCGAGGTCAGCTTGAGCAATTCTGGAACGGCAGTGAAGTCAAAGTCGATGTCAGCCTCACCTCCTGCGCCGACCTCGAACAGACCCGGAGACAACTGTGTAGCATTGGCCGTTGGCGAGATACGAAATTCCTCCGGCTTCCAATTAACCACGGTCCGGCTTTGTACCGCTTCAAGGTTTAGCTCCGGATAAGGCGGATGACTGTCATCGGGCTTCATAACCAGCCCAGTCAGCCAGACGACCAGCAAGGTCGCCGCCAGCGCCAGCCAACGATGTCGCGCAGCCAGCTCTGCGAACCCAAGTGCCGCCAGAAAGCACAAGCCCAGATCAATCGCAGCGACTGAGTACCGCATTGAATACAACACCGGTATGTGAGCCGCGACCTGATAAACCAGCAATCCCAACACCAATGCCACCACCGGAAAACTGCGCAGTCTGACGATCAGTGGCCAGCAGAATGCAAAAAGCAGGATCCGGTAGTTACGAAACTCGCTGACTACGCCAAACCATTCCCTCTCGCTCAGGAACAGAAAGGCATGCAGCTTTATCAGGCACATTTTTGCCGTCAGCCATGGATCCTGCGTCAGGAGCATATGCTTGGCGACCGCTAACAGGCGACGATCCGAAGTCACATCCAGATGCGAAGCACCGGGCGGAATGATGGAGGTGATATCGAGACCGACGGTGAAGTAGTTCTGATCGAGGCCGTAGGTCAATGGACTGCTGCCGAAAAACAGCGCGATACCCGCGCCCGTCGATACAGCCGGCATGCCGAACATGACGAGATTTTTGATCAACACGGGCATTACCAACCCAAAGCCAATCAGATGCGCGAAAAAAACACCTCGCCATTTTGGTTGATCAGTACCTGATCGACGAGACAGCCACCAGGCTACTCCCAGTATCAGGGGAAAGTAATAGATGATGGTCGCGCGTGTCAGTGCCGCCAGTCCGAGTGCAATACCGGCAACGACAAAAGCCCATTTACGTTGTCTCGCCCAGCCTTCTGCCAACCCCCACAGCCAGACTGCCGAAAAAAAGATGAACAACGGCTCTACTCCCGCCGTCGGCAGGAAATTCTTGAATAGACGCGAACCGGCATAAAGCGCGGCGGCAGCAAGGCCCGCCGTCCGGGAGTGCAATACCCAGCCGGCACGAAACAGTAATGGAATAACCAGCGTCGACAAGGCAATGCCGACTTGCTTTTGCACCGCAAGGTCGGCGCCGAACAGGGCCGGAATCATGTAGGACAGCGGCGGGACATGCGCGGCCGTCTCGGTCAACAGGAACGGCCAGCCTTCGTTCAAGAGTCTTTTGGCGAAGGGCAGGTAGGTGGCAATGGCATCGGCATCAAATACCGTTCTGCCCGCCCATTTTTGTAGGGACGCGGCGAACTCCCAAATGACGATGGCGAGCACTGGCAGCAGCAAAAGCCACGACAGCGCATTGGCATTTTGGCGCACCCAGTCGCGGACATGAGCTACCACTGCAAAGGACTTACTTGGCATTCAGCCCGGACAGCAAGTCCTGCTCGATATCGGCGATATCTTCCAGCCCCACCGCTACTCGCAGCAGCCCCTCAGAAATGCCGGCTGCATCACGCTCCGCCTGGGAAATCCGGGCATGCGTAGTTGTGGCGGGGTGCGTAATCGTGGTCTTGGTGTCACCGAGATTGGCGGTGATGGAAATCAAACGCACGGAGTCGACAAGTCTCCATGCCGCCTCACGCCCCCCCTTCACCTCGAAGGACACCACGGCGCCTTGCGCATTGGCTTGCCGGTAGGCCAGCGCATATTGCGGATGAGATTGCAGGCCGGCGTAGTGCACCTTGGCAACCTGCGGCTGGGCCTCCAACCACTGCGCCAATCGAAACGCAGAACGCGATTGCTCTTCAATTCGAATTCTCAGCGTTTCCATCCCTTTCAAGCACACCCAGGCGTTGAATGGCGACAGCGCCGACCCCGCTGTGCGGACAAAGCCGTAAACCGGTTCGATAAGTTCCTTGCGGCCACAAACGGCACCCGCCAACACACGGCCCTGACCATCGAGATACTTGGTTGCCGAATGGATGACCAAGTCTGCGCCATGCTCGATCGGCCGCTGCAATGCAGGTGTCAACAGGCAATTGTCCACCGCCAGGAATGCACCGGCTTGATGGGCTATATCTGCCAGTGCAGCGATATCGCACACTTCCGCAAGCGGGTTTGATGGCGTTTCGCAAAACAGCAATTTGGTATTGGGCCGGATCGCGGACTTCCATGCGTCGAGATCAGCCGGCGCAACCCAGGTGGTGTCGATACCAAGCTTCTTGCAGATTTGGTCCAGCAACGGCACCACTGTGCCAAAGACGCTGCGCGACGAGACCACATGGTCGCCGCTTTTCAGCAGGCCCAGCACCGTGCTCGCGATGGCGGCCATGCCGGTCGCCGTTGCGGTGCAAGACTCTGCACCTTCAAGCGCGGCAAGCCTGTCTTGAAACATCGTTACCGTTGGATTGGTAAAGCGGCTGTAGAGATATCCCGGCTCCTGATTGGCGAAGCGCCGTGCGGCCTCTGCAGCATCGCGATAGACAAAACTCGATGTCAGGAACAGTGCCTCGGAATGTTCCTGAAAATCGCTGCGCAATGCGCCAGCGCGCACAGCCAGCGTATCGAACTTCGGATGGTCGGAATTCTGCGACATGGTCGTTAGCGATCCACCGTGGAAAGGCCTAGGTCGAGCTGGTGAGTCTGACCGCCCTCCTCGCCACTGTTGCGATTCAGGGCGCCATCATTTCGGTCCGCCTCAATCCCGGCAAGATATTCGTCCGACACACCACCCGTGATGTAGACGCCATCAAAGCACGAGGCATCGAAACTCTTGATTGCCGGATTGCAGGCACGAATGTCCTCGATCAGATCTGGCAACTCCTGATAGAACACCGCGTCAGCACCAATCGCTTCGGCAATCTGCGCTGCATCGCGACCGGTCGCGATCAACTCCGATCGCGACGGCATATCGATTCCG
>JAEUNB010000043.1 GCA_016790625.1 Betaproteobacteria bacterium
AAGAACATTCGGGGCGGACTGGACGACACGCTGACCATCGACTACACCGCGCCCACGGCGCTGGGCAGCGGCGAAAAGATGGTCGACGAGTTCTACAACATTTACCTGAAACACTTCGGTCTGCTGGCCAACCAGCCCGACAAGAGCTTTGTCGACAGCGGTGGCGCGGGGCCGGGATGGATACGCACGACGCAGCAATTCAAGGGCTACACGGTGCCCAACCTGAACGAGCTCCGCCCCGCCAATCAGGCGCCGGTGTGCCGTTTTTACGTGCCCATCGTCAATACCCACTTCTACTCGGCTGAAAAAGCGGACTGCGATCTGGTAAAGCGCATAGGCGGCCTCTACGAGGGTGACGAGTTCTGGATCACAAGAGCCATTTCAACTTCCTGCCCGACCGGGACGCTGGCGGTTACACGGCTCTACAACAACCGTGCGCAGCAGGTCGATTCCAATCATCGCTACACCACCAGCGTATCGACGGTGCGCGCAATGACCAAGGAAGGCTGGCTTGACGAAGGTACGGTGATGTGCGCGCCGCTGTAAGCCTTGAAGGCTAGTTGTCGCCGAGCAGCTTGCTGGCGCGATCACGATCCGTTTCGTTCAATTTTGGTGCTTCAGCGGAGACAGCACGCGTGCGACGCGTGATCGCCACCACAATGACAGCACCGCCCAGCAGCAATACGAACGGCCCGAACCACAGCAGCCAGGTTTTCGACTCCACCGGCGGTTTGTAGAGTACGAAATCGCCGTAGCGCGCCTTCAGGTGCGCCTTGATTTCCTCGTCGTTCTTGCCGGCATCCGCCAGCAAACGCACCTCGCGCCGCAAATCGCCGGCCAGCCCTGCAGGCGATTCGGCAAGCGTCTGGTTCTGGCATACAAGGCAACGCAATTCGGTTTCCAGTTTCTTCAGTCGCAGCTCCAGTTCCGGTGAGGCCGGCGGCAATTCCGGCGTAGCGGTTTGCGCGAACGCGGAGGAGCATGCCAAAGCGACACACACGAAAACAAAACTCAAGCACTGGCGCGCTTCCCCAGCCACTCTTGCCCGGAAACCCTCACCAATGCTGGGGTTTGACTTCGTTATGCTGTGGAGATCGATCATGCTTTGCCCAGATCGCGGATCAACGGGATCAATGTATCGCGCATCACTTCTTCATTGATGGGGCCGGTGTGCTTGTAGCGAATCATGCCGGCCTTGTCGATGATGAATGTTTCCGGAGCGCCGTAAACGCCGAAATTAATGGCCACGCGACCATCCAGATCGCTCACCGACAACTGATAGGGATCGCCGAATTTCCGCAGCCACCCTTTCGCATCGTCGGGCTTGTCTTTCCAGTTGAGCCCGATGATCGGCACCAGGTTTTGCTTGGCCAGCGCATTCAACAATGGGTGCTCATAGCGGCACGACACACACCACGAACCCCACACGTTGAGCACCCACACCTTGCCCTTCATGTCGGCAGCGCTCAGCGTTTTGTCCGGCTGATGCAATTGCGGCAGGGAAAAATCCGGCACTGGTTTGTTCAGCAACGCCGAGGGAATTTCGCGTGGATTAAGCGAGAGCCCCTTGTACAGAAACCACACCAGGCCGAAAAAGATGGCCAGCGGCAAGGCGTAGCGCCACGCCTTGAGCAGATTGCCGTTAGCGGATTTGCTTGCGATCCCGGTCATGCTAGTCCGCTCCCTGCGGTGAAGGCTTGCGCCCCTTGCCGCGACCACCACGCTGACCACGATCCCGCTTTGGACGTTCCTCGCTACCCGTTTCCGCCGTCGCGGGCGGCGTTGCCACCTCAGCCGCACGCTTTACTTTCAGCCGGTATCGCTTGTCCGCCATGGCCAGCACGCCGCCCAGTGCCATGATGATGCAGCCGAACCAGATCCAGTCGATGAACGGCTTCACGTAAATGCGCACACCCCATGCGCCGTCGGTGGCGTTTTCCACCGGTTCGCCCAGCGACACGTACAGGTCGCGCGTGAGGCCGGAGTCGATTGCCGCTTCGGTCATCGTTTGCTGCGTAGTGAAGTATTGGCGCTTTTCCGGGAACATGGTTTCAATCTGCTTGCCGTCGCGATAGACCTCGAACCTGCCTACGATGGCCGAATAGTTCGGCCCCGGCTTCTCGGCGACGGAAATGAATTTGAATTCATATCCCCGCTCGGTCGCGCTTTGTCCGGGCGCCAGGCGCACGTCCTTCTCCGTTTCGTAACCACGCACCAGAGTGATACCGATTACGAACACCGCCACGCCGACGTGCGCCAGATGCATGCCGTAGTAACTCGGACTATTGGCGGTCAGCTTGGCCATAAAGCCGTTACCGGGCGTCGCTTGGAAGCGAAGTACCATTGCCGTGACGCAGGCACCGATAATCCACGTGGCCAGCAACAGGCCCGAAGCCACCAGCGGCGTCCATTTGCCCATCAGCAACGGAATCAGGATCGCCGAGACAACGGCCACCCCAAATGCCCACTTGAGGCGCGCGACCAGATCGGGGATCGTCGCGTTGCGCCAGCGCGCAATCGGGCCAATCGCCATCAGGAACAGCGCAGGCGCCATCAAGGGATAGAACACGGCATCGAAATACGGCGGACCGACGGAAATCTTGCCCAGCTTCAACGCATCAAGGAACAAGGGATACAGCGTGCCCAGCATCACTGCCAGCATTGCCACCAGCAGCAGGACGTTGTTGGCCAGCAGCAGCGACTCACGCGAGGCCGGGGAAAATGCCCGCGGCACTTTGGCCAGGCCCAGCTGCGGCGCACGCCACGCATACAGCGCCAGCGATACACCGATGACGACCGCCAGGAATGCGAGGATAAAAACACCGCGGCGTGGATCGGTGGCAAAAGCATGCACCGAGGTCAGCACGCCCGAGCGCACGAGGAAGGTCCCGAGCAACGACAACGAAAACGCAATGATTGCCAGCAGCACGGTCCAGCTTTTAAAAATGCCGCGCTTCTCGGTTACCGCCAGCGAATGAATCAGTGCGGTACCAACCAACCAAGGCATGAAGGATGCGTTTTCCACCGGATCCCAGAACCACCAGCCGCCCCAGCCCAACTCGTAATACGCCCACGCCGAGCCCAGGCAAATGCCGATGGTGAGAAAACACCAGGCGGCCGTAGTCCATGGACGCGACCAGCGCGCCCATGTGGCATCCAGCCGGCCACCGATCAATGCCGCAACAGCGAAAGCAAAAGCGACGGAAAAACCGACATAGCCCATGTACAGCATCGGCGGGTGATAGATCATCCCCGGGTCCTGCAAAAGCGGATTCAAGTCTCGTCCTTCCACCGCCGCTGGAATCAGGCGGTCGAACGGATTCGACGTCATCAACATAAACAGGAAGAACCCAACCGCGATCAGCCCCAATACGGCGAGCACGGTGGAAATCACTTCCAGCGGCAGGTTGCGGCTGAAGATCGATACCGCAAATGTCCAGCCGGTCAGCATCAACACCCACAGCAACAGCGAGCCTTCGTGCGATCCCCACGAAGCGGTGATGCGGTAATACACCGGCAACTTGGTGTTCGAATTGGCCGCCACGTTCTGCACCGAAAAATCGCTGGTGACAAACGAGTAAATCAGGCAGCCAAACGCAAATACAACAAACAGAAACTGGCCGTGCGCCAACGGCCGCGCCAAGCTCATCAGTCGCGTGTTGTGGTTGAAAGCGCCAACCAGCGGAACGATACCCAGCGTCAGCGCGAGACACAGCGCCACAATCAGGGAAAAATGTCCAAGTTCAGGAATCATGGCTTGCTCGCGGGAGTTTGCGTTGCGGGTTGGGTAACGAGCGGCTTCTCACCGGCAAAGATTTTGCCTTCGATCGGATGCCCGGCTTTCTTCAGCGCTTCAGCAGCCTCGGGCGGCATGTAGTTCTCATCATGCTTGGCCAGTACCTCGCTGGCACGGAACACCCCATCGGCACCGACCTTGCCCTGCGCCACGACCCCCTTACCCTCCTTGAACAGGTCGGGAAGGATGCCCGTATAGCTGACCGGAATTGTTTTTGCGGTGTCGGTCACATCGAATGTGACTGTAAGGCCGTCGGGATTACGCTTGACGCTACCCGCAGTCACCAAACCGCCGAGACGGAAGGTGCGATCCTGCGGCGCTTTTTTCTCCACCACTTCGGTTGGCGTAAAAAAGAAAACCAGGTTGGAATTGAATGCGCGCAGCACCAACGCCACTGCGACACCGAGCACCACCAGTCCCAGCGCGATCCAGATGAACCGCTTGTGACGCGACTTCATCATCATGATTGCCCCTCGCCCGAACCTGCGGCTGCACGTCTCACGCGCTGTCTCAACAGCACAACTTCAATCACGATGGCCAGCGCGAATACGCCAAACGAGCCCCAGACATAAAATCCGCGGCCACCCATGGAAAAGAATTCAGCCCAGTTCACAATTTGCTCCCCTGCAACCAATCCGCACCGGCTTCACGCTCGGCAATGATCGCGCGAACGCGCACCAGCGCAACGGCAATTGAATACATCCAGCAGGCCAGCGTCATGGTCAGCATCGCCCACAGCATGATCGAAGCCATCTTGGATTCCGATGTTGGCGATACAGACATCCCTTGATGCAGCGTGTTCCACCACTTCACCGAAAAATAGATTATCGGAATGTTGATCGACCCGACAATGGCCAAAAGCGCGGATGCCTTGTCGGCGCGGCGGCGGTCTTCGATGGCGTTGTTCAGTGCCATAAAACCAATGTAGAGAAACAGCAGAATCAGGGTCGAGGTCATGCGTGCGTCCCAGACCCAATAGGTGCCCCATGTCGGTTTGCCCCACAGCGCACCGGTCCACAAGGCCAGTGCCGTAAACATCGCGCCAGTGGGCGCCAGGGCCTGCATCATCATTGCAGACAGGCGCGTGTTGAATGCCAGTGCCATCACGCCATAACCCGCCATGACCAGATAGATGAACATCCCCATCCATGCCGCCGGCACATGGATGAAGATCACCCGATAGACTTCGCCCTGCTGGAAATCGGTGGGCGCCACAAAGAACCCCATGTACAACCCTGCCATAGCCAGCACGGCGGCAATACCGGCGAACCACGGCCATAGCGAGGCTGCGAGCGGGTAGAAGGTGGCTGGTGCCGCGTATTTATAGAGATTCAAATCAGTCAGTCCAGAGAAATTCGCAACGCCGTGGCGACTGCAAACGGTGAGGCCAATGCGCCGAACAACAGGCCCGCGCCCAACAATGACAAGTTAGCCGAATAGTCGATCGAAGCCATTACCTGTTCCACTGCGCCGGCGCCAAAAATCAGTACCGGAATGTAAAGCGGCAGCACCAGCAACGCCATCAGAATCGAGCCGCCTCGCACTCCCAGCGTCAACGCCGCACCGATCGCGCCGATCATCGAAAGGATGGGGGTGCCGAGCATCAGACTGACGGTCAGCACCACAAGTTCTTCACCCGCAAGACCGAATTGCAAACCAAGTAACGGCGCAATAACTGACAGCGGCAAACCGGCCATCAACCAGTGCGCCAATATTTTACCTGCGGCAATCAGCGGCAACGGATAAGGTGAAAGCACCAGCTGCTCGAGCGTGCCGTCTGCGTGATCGGCCGAAAACAGGCGCGGCAGCGTAAGCAGAACCGACAGCAGCGCCGCCACCCAGACCACCCCCGCTGCCACGCGTTTCAATATTGCGGATTCTGGTCCGATGGCCAGCGGAAACAGACTGACCACCAGTACCAGAAACACCAGCGCCTGAATCAGCTCCGCACGCGAGCGAAATCCCAACCGCAGATCGCGCGCCGCAGCCAGCCAGATTGCGCGCTCCGGCGCTTCAATCGCGGCACTCATGCGCTGGTCTCGCCCAAAGCCAGTTCACGAACCTTGCCCGCCAGCACCAGCGGCAAATGCGTCGCAATGCACGCCAGTCCGCCCTGTTCCAGGTGTTTGCCAACCAGCTCGACAAATATCTCGACACCCTCTGAGTCCAGTGCATTGGTCGGCTCATCCAACAGCCACAGCGGCTTGGATGACAGCGCCAGTCGCGCCAGTCCGATACGACGCTTCTGTCCCTGCGACAGACGGCGTGCCTGCAGGTCAAGTCGATCTGCCAGCCCCACGCGACGCAGCGCATCCCGCTGCATGGCCGCATCTATCTGCAGGCCGTCAAATGCGAGCGCTTCAGCGAGATTTTCCGCTGCACTGAGCTCGTCCTTGATGGCATTGACGTGCCCGAGATAGAGCATGGTGGCACGCTGGGCAGAACTCAATGGCGCCCAGGAACGGTCGTTCCACTTCACCTCGCCACTGTCAGCGGCCGTGAGGCCAGACAACACGCGCAACAGACTGGTTTTGCCACTGCCATTGGCCCCGCGGAGGATCAGTGCTTCGCCCGCATCAAGCTGCCACGACAAGTCAGTGAACAGCTTTCGCCTGCCGCGTGAGAACGATAAACCCGCCACCGACAAGCGATGCGCGCTTGCCACGGCGGGAACGGTCATCAGGGCGCCACCTTGGAAATTGTCACTTTGATGTTGCCGGCGCCGGACTTGACTGGTTCGCTGCTGCCGGACAAATCACCCGGTTGCAGCTGCGCATTGCCCGACTTCGACACTCGCGCCTCGATCACTACGTCGGAAAACGCTGACAGATTGAGTCCCGGCGCCATCGCCATCGCGTCGGTCAGTTCGAAAGCCTTGGGAAACTCGGACGGCTTTGGCATCGGGATGCGCCATACCGCAAGCGGCATGCGTGGACCTTCCTTGGCACGGGCAAATACGAACAGCGTATCGCTGGGCGCCACTTTTGAAGCAAGTTCCGGCGCCAGCGCTACGCTGCCCGTGACCGATTTACCCGGCGCTGCCTTGGCAACGGCTGCCGGCGGAGCGGTTGGCGGCGGACCAGCCTGCGCAACCGGTGTTGCGGGGCCGATCGGCGCTTTGCCGGTACGGATCTCAGCCAGGATGGCCTCAACCTGCTTTAGATCGTCCGAATTGGCCGCCACCAGCGTTTTCAATTTTTCCCAATGCTTGATCGAGGCATCGCGGTTACCCAGTCTTAGTTCCGCCGTGCCTGCCAAAGCCAACCCTTTCAAATTGTTGGGGTCGAGCTTCAGCGTCTGGCGGATCAGCGTCAACGGCTTGCCATCGAAGCGACCGTCCTGCGCCATCACCATGGTGTCTGCGTAATCGGCAAACAACTGGGCATCGTTCGGCAGCAGCCGTGTGGCGTTGTCGAAAGCCTCAATCGCCGCCGGAAAGCGGCCCAACGCAGCCTGCGAGCGCGCCAGCAGCACCCAGCCCTTGGGGTCGCTGGGGTTGTCGCGCATTTTCTGCGCCAGCGTATCGACCATGGCGAGAATCTGCTTATCCGATATCTGCGGCTCGGCGCCGGGAGCCTGCGCGGGTGCGGGTGCCGCAACCAGATTTGCCGGGTCCAACGCCTTGGGCGCACCCAAGGCAGCATAGATCGCCCAGGACGTTGCCGGAATCAGTAGCGCCAGCACTGCCATTAACACCCAAGAGCGGCCGGCGGCTGACTTCGCGGCCGAGGCCTCGTCCCCCGGCACCTCGTCCAGCAATCGCTGCGACAGTTCGGCAATCGCCGAGTCCCGCTCTGCAGAGGTAATCGCACCACGCGAAAAATCCTCTTCGATTTCATGCTTTTGGGAACGGAACACCGCCAGATTCGCCGAAACATCCGATTGCGCCGCGTTTGGCCGCCCGCGCCACAGGGGAATCAACACAAACGCCAAGGCAACC
Organism: Betaproteobacteria bacterium; assembly: GCA_016790625.1. Classification (GTDB taxonomy): domain Bacteria; phylum Pseudomonadota; class Gammaproteobacteria; order Burkholderiales; family Usitatibacteraceae; genus UKL13-2. The sequence goes on from JAEUNB010000043.1 coordinate 7,737, forward strand.
AGCAACATCAGGCAGGCAACTGCAATAAAAGGGATCACGGAAAGATAATCTGCAGGAAATAGCGGAAGCGAAATTATAGCTTGGCGGTTTTCCGCTCCCGCTCAGCACCGAATACCCCTGTTCGGGGTACTACTTTGTTTTGGCGAAAACGGCTAGACTTAAGACTTCACGTGAACATCGCGTGTACTGGTTGGTGTCACACCAGTTTCTCGGAGTGCGGTTCTAATAACAATAAAGCTGTTGAACGTACCAATGCATCACTGGGGGTGGAGCAATCTTGTTCCACATGGAAATGGCATGAAGCGCGCTTAGCTGCCTGACCGATTGCATCGCGGCAAGCAGGACGAGTGTGGAAAAGAGGAGTTCCGCGCGAGTATGCGTCACCGTACAGTTCTCGAATACAAACGGTACCGCTATCTGAAGCTGGCGGTGATCGTGGTCATCGCCGCCATTGCCGGATATGCATGGTATGGCTCTCCCGTCGGCCGCTATGGCGGCACCCTCATGGGCTACGGCCTCGGCACGGTCGGTGCACTGCTGATTCTCTGGCTGATGTGGTTCGGCATTCAGAAACGCCGCTACCGTGGCTCCACCGGCAGTGTGCAGGGTTGGCTTTCGGCGCACGTCTATTTAGGCACCACCTTGATTGTGGTCGCCACACTGCACACCGGTTTCCAGATCGGCTGGAATGTGCACACGTTGGCCTATGCGCTGATGATGCTGGTGATTTTCTCCGGCTTCTATGGTCTTTACGCCTACCTTCGCTATCCGCAACTGATGACCGAAAACCTCGGCGAAGACACGCTGGACAGCATCATCCTGAAAATCGCCGACATTGACCGCGAAGCTCGCAAGCTGGCTGTCGGCATGGCCGACAATATCAATCAGGCGGTACAGGATTCGCTGGAAAATACCCGCATCGGCGGTGGCGTCATGGCTCAATTGGCCGGCCGCGTGCGCAAATGTCCCACCGCCAATGCGGTCACCGTCATTCAGGCATCGGTTCGTCAGGTCAAGGGCGAGGAAGCCAAGACCAACAAGGACTTGTATGCGCTGATGCTGCGCAAAAAGAATCTGGTCGATCGTGCACGCATGGACGTGCGCTACAAAGCCGTGCTCGATTTCTGGCTTTTCTTCCACGTGCCGCTGTCGATCGCCCTGCTGGCGGCGCTGACAGCCCACATCATCGCCGTGTTCTTCTACTGGTAAGCGGGCGCCCATCATGAAAGTCTTGCTCGTCACCCAGACCCGCAACAAAAAAGGTCAGGCAGCCAGCACCGAACAAACGCTGGTTACCGACATCCTGCGCATTGGCCGCGGCACCGATTGCAAACTGTTTCTGCCCGATCCGCGCATTGCCCTGCATCACGCGGTTATTCGCAGCGCCGTAGACGGTGCATGCTATATCGAAGCCGAGACCGGGACCGTCAACGTGGAAGGCAGTTTTGAACGCGCTGCCAAGCTGCGGGAAAACCAGCGGATCCTTATCGGCCCCTATGAAATGCTGGTTCTACCCGACCGGAAAGATTTCGATCTGGTCCTCTGCGTCGAGCTGATCGAACCACTGCGCGAAGGTGTGGACGAAGTTCGCAGCCACGTCAAGGCTGGTCTGCAAAACACCTGGCTGTCAAAGCGCATTTTCAGCTGGAGTCTGTTTGCGATTGTGCTTGCCGTCTTCCTGGGCTGGCCGGTGCTGAGCGCGATGAATCAACCACCGCCGGAGCAACGAAAGGAAGCCGTCAAGGCGGCATCCGTTACACCGGACGCCTCCTGGGATGTCGGCCCGCTGGCCAGCGCCCACGCGAGCTTCGGTCGCGACTGCAACTCCTGTCACCAGCAACCGTTCGTTCAGGTCAAGAACGATGCCTGCGAAAGCTGCCACAAGACCATCGGCTGGCACTTCCCGCTGAAGACACCGGTGGCGAAGGAAATCCACAACACCATATTTCCGGATACCCGCTGCGCATCGTGCCACCGCGATCACAAAGGCCCGAATGGTCTGGTGCGCACCGACGCTACGCTGTGCACCGACTGCCATCAGGATCTCAAGTCGCGCCATCCGAAAATCGGCACGGCCAATATCAGCGACTTCACCAAGAATCATCCGGGCTTCATGCTCTCCATCCTGCAACCGGGAAAAACCGGCGAAGGCGCCATTGTCCGCGTGCCGCAGGATGACAAGGCCAAGCCGCGCGAGGCATCGGGACTCAAGTTTCCGCACGATATTCATCTGAGCAAAAAAGGCATTCGCGGACCGGACGGCAAGGTCAACATGGAATGCGCCAATTGCCACGTGCGCGACGAAGCCGGTATCCGCTTCAAGCCGGTGACCATGAAAGACAACTGCCAGAATTGCCATTCGCTGGAGTTCGAACCCAAGGTCACCAGCCGGCAAGTACCGCACGGCAAGATTGCCGATGTCGTCGATACGCTGAACGAGTTTTACGCGCAAGCCGCGCTGGCCGACACGCCGATCGACGTGGTGGTCGAAGCCGGTATCCGCCGTCCGGGCGAGCGCATGAGCGAGACCAAGCGCCAGGCCGCCCTAACGTGGGCAACAGAGAAAGCCGGCAAAATCGCCAAGGACCTGTTTGAAGACCGCGTCTGCTTTGTCTGCCACCAGATCACTCCGGTGGCCGCTGCCGAAAACAAGCCGGCAACATGGCAGATTGCCCCGGTTGCCGTGACGCAACATTGGCTGCCGAAATCACGCTTCCCGCATAGTCAGCACAACACCTTCGAGTGCAGTAAATGCCATCAGGTCACCGATTCCAAGGTCAGCGCCGACATTGCCATTCCCGATATCAAGAATTGCCGCGAATGCCATGGCGGCAATGAACCCGCCAAGGACAAAGCGCGCGGCACGTGTGAAACCTGTCACGGCTTCCACACCGGCAGCCACAAGGCCGGCGTGCCGGCTATCGTGCCCGGCAGCAATATGCCCAAACCCGCACTCAAGCAGGTGAGTTCAGACGCACCGGGCGGCGGGGCCAAGCAATGATTCGACGAAAGCGCAAAACGGTACCAGTCAGGGGACCGTTGACGGTCCTTGCGTTGGCGTGCGCGACGCTGCTGAATTCCTGCGGCGGCGGTGGTGAAGGCTCACCTGCCTGCACCAGCAATTGCACACCTCCTGCTACTGCCACCGACTTCCTGACGGTCGAAGATGTTCAGAAGGTCATCGCCCAAGCGGTGCACGAAGCCACGGCGCGCAACCAACGGGCCACCATCGCGGTTTCAGATCGCGTTGGCAATGTGCTGGGCGTATTCCGCATGACCGGCGCTCGGACAACTTTCAAGATTACGAGCAACAAAGGGGTGACCGGAGGGCTGGAAAACATCGACATCCTGCCCGATACGTTCGCGGCGATTTCAAAAGCGCTGACCGGCGCCTATCTGTCGTCCAACGGCAATGCGTTCTCCACCCGCACCGCCAGCCAGATCGTGCAGGAAAACTTCAATCCACGTGAATTCGCACAAGCGTCCGGTCCGTTGTACGGCGTGCAGTTTTCGCAATTGCCGTGTTCCGACCTGATGCAAAGCGCCTCCAATGGCAGTGTTGGACCAAAAGCGTCGCCGTTAGGCTTGTCTGCCGACCCGGGTGGCTTGCCGCTTTACAAAAATGGGCGGTTGGTCGGTGGCATCGGCGTGATTGCTGACGGTGTTTATGGACTTGATCCGGACATCACCGATATCGACCAGGACAACGATGAATTGATCGCGGTGGCGGCCACTTCAGGCTTCAGCGCCCCGGATGATATTCGTGCGAATCGCATCACTGCAGACGGCCGCACCTTCCGCTACGTAGATTCCGAATCGCTGTCATCCAACCCCTCACAAGCACCCGCGTTTGCCGCACTGGCCGGTACCGTGGTGAGCGCGGTCAAGGCTGGCGTATCGTTCGGCAATGCGGCGTCCGGATATCGCGCCGATAGTGGTGCGTTGGCCGCACAGGGCGCGTTCGTGCTGGTCGATGGCACAAACACCAACCGCTTCCCGATTCGCGCCGGCACCGACGGCCTGATGCAGGCCAATGAAGTCACCACGCTGCTGGCCGAGGCGCTCAAGGTCGCCAATCGTGCACGTGCACAGATCCGCCGCCCGCTGGGAGTGCAAGCGCAGGTGACCGTTTCCATCGTCGATAGCAATGGCGCCGTTTTAGGTATCGCACGCACGCCAGATGCCCCGGTATTTGGCACCGATGTCTCGCTGCAAAAGGCGCGCACCGCACTGCTGTTTTCGCATCCCTCTACTGCTGCAGACATCGCTGCGCTGCCTGTTGCCGGCTATCTCGGTGCTGGCGGCAACCCGGTGGCACCGTTCCGCACCTTTCCGCAGTGGATCGCCTCCAGCCGCCAGTTCATGAATGACCCGACCTTCCTCGCCAACGGCCAGGCATTCTCGAATCGCGCCGTCGGCAATCTGGCACGGCCCTTCTTTCCCGACGGCATTTCATCGGGAGGCGAGGCTGGCCCGTTCAGCACGCCCTATTCCAACTGGAGCCCGTTCCATCTCGGTTTGCAGCTGGATCTCAATTACAACGCCATCGTTGCCGCAGCCACCGGCGGCAGCCCGACCAGTTGCACTGGCTTGAGCCGCGCGCGCAATGGCATCCAGATCTTCCCGGGTTCTGTGCCCGTCTATCGTGGCGAAACCTTGATCGGCGCGATTGGCGTCTCAGGCGACGGTATCGATCAGGACGACATGATCTCGTTCCTCGGCCTGGCCAACGCTTCGCGCGCGCTGAACAATTCGATCGGCAATGCGCCGAAGCCTAAACGTGCTGACAATCTTGAGCCGCGCGGCATCGGTACGCGATTGCGCTATGTGCAGTGCCCGCAGACGCCGTTCAACGATTCGTCCGAGCAGAACGTGTGCGAGGGCCTGTAGCGATGAAGCCACGCTCCTTCCAGCCACGATTGCGCGCGCTCTGCCTGGCGGTGCTGAGCGCGTTGCCGTTGATTGTTGCTGCCCAAACCACACCGGCTGCCGAGCCCGCACCGAAGCCAGCAGAACCCAAGGACTCAGCGACGCCAACCGTGACACCGCTGCCGAGCGTTCCCGCACCCACCGCCACCGCCGACGAAATCGAACGCACCCGGCCCGGCAGCCAGCCGCTCAAATACGAATTGCCACCGATCGATCCGCGCCAGGTCGAGCCACCGACACCGTTGGTGCAGCGCGAGTCAGTGTCGGTGCCGGACCGCTGGCGCATCATGGATACGCTGGGATTCAAGTTCCCGTGGTACGACCCGTACAACCACAATGTCTGGAAGGGCGACAAACCGTTCGAGCCTTTTGCCAAGTGGGGGCCGGACTGGTTCCTCGCGCTCTCGGCGATCTCCGACACGCTGGTGGAATCGCGCCGTCTGCCAACGCCCCCCGGCCTGCAATCGACGGAACGACCGAACTCGAACAATATTTTCGGCCGCTCGAGACAGAACGTTTTTGTCGAAACATTGATCCTGTCGGTGGGCGTGATCAAGGGCAACACCACCTTCAAGCCGCCAGATTATGAATTCCGGCTGGTGCCCGCAATTCAGGTCAATCATGCACGTATCGAGGAAGTGCGCGGCCTGCGCATCGATCCGCGCGAAGGCAAGACCCGCACCGACAATCACGTCGGCATCCAGGAGGCATTTGTCGACGTTCACCTGCGCAACGTCTCGGATCGCTACGACTTCGACTCCTATCGCGTCGGCATCCAGCCGTTCCAGTCCGATTTCCGCGGCTTCATCTTCCAGGACGTGCCGTTCGGCGTGCGCTTGTTCGGCATCCGCGACAACAACCTCTGGCAGTACAACCTGGCCGCCTTTATCCGCATGGAGAAGGACACCAACAGCGGCCTGAACGACCTCGGCCGCGCACCGCGCAAGGATTACGTCATCGCTGCCAATGCCTACCGTCAGGATTGGCCGGTGTTCGGTCACACCACGCAGGGCACGGTGATCCTGAATATCAATCGCGAGAAGTCTGGCGACTTTTACGACAACAATGGTTTTCTGGTGCGGCCGGCCGTGTTGGGCGATTCGCGGCCGCGCAATTACAACGTGGCTTACTTCGGCGTGAACGGCGACGGTCACTTTGACCGCTGGAATTTGACTTCCTCGTTTTATGCGGCCTTGGGCAATGACGAGCGCCATCCACTGGCGCAGAAGCGGCAGAACATTCGCGCCGCTTTCGCTGCCGCAGAATTGTCATATGACTTCTCGTGGCTGCGCGTGCGTGGCAATGCACTGCTCGCTTCGGGCGACAAGGACCCGTTCGACAGCAAGGCCACCGGCTTCGACGCAATTTTTGAGAACCCGCAGTTCGCCGGCGCCGACACCAGCTTCTTCATCCGCCAGGCCGTGCCATTGATCGGCGGCGGTGGCGTCACACTGTCGAATCGCAATGGCGTGCTGCCTTCGCTGCGCTCATCGAAAGACCAGGGCCAGTCCAACTTCGTCAACCCGGGCCTGGCGCTGATCGGCATGGGCGCCGATGCCGACCTCACGCCGCAGGTGCGAGTGCTGGGTAATATTTCCAAACTCAACTTCATCGACACCACCGTGCTGGGCGTGTTGCGCAACCAGGCCCCGCCATCGAAAGATCTTGGCGTCGATGTGTCGATCGGCGCGCAGTACCGGCCGTTCATGTCGCAGAACTTCGTGCTCAATGCTTCCGCCGCCGCGCTGCTGCCGGGCAAGGGCTTGAAGCAGCTTTATGAAGAAGACAAACGCGGTGCGCAATATTCCGTGCTGGTAAACCTGTTGTTGACCTACTGATATGACGACTCATTTTCAGAATCAAAACTCCAGTACCTGTGCGGCTTTCAAGCTACTTTTGCCCGGAAAGGCGCTCCAGTTCTTGAGTTTCGCCATCGCCTGCTGGGTAATGAGCAGTGGCATTGCGCAAGCCGCAGACGTAAAAGCGCTGGACATCAAATACACCAGCCATCCACCGGCACCGGAACGCCAGTCGGTGATGGATGCGGATCGCAAATCATCCGGCTGCGTCACCTGCCACACTGCGACCGACCGCCACACCATGCACCAGAACCCCGGCGTGGTGCTGGGCTGTACCGATTGCCACGGCGGCGATTCGGCGGTGAAACGGCCGAAAGACGCCGAGTACAAAGGCAAGGACGAGTCGCTTTATTCAATGGCGATGAACCGCGCCCACATCAGCCCACGTTTCCCGAAAGTGTGGAATACACCGGCGTCGAATAATCCGGAAGGTTCGTACGCCAAGCTCAATCGCGAAGCCAAGGAATTCATCCGCTTCATCAACCCCGGCGACTTGCGTGTCGCGCGTGATGCCTGCGGCGCCTGTCACCTGGAAACGGTGCAGGCGGTGGAACGCAGCCTGATGGCCACCAGCGCGATGCTGTGGGGCGGCGCCTCGTACAACAACGGCATCCTGCCGTACAAGCGCTACATCCTCGGCGAGGCTTACACCGCCGACAGCGTGGGTGCACTGCTGAAAAATCCGGTACCGGTCAACGAGCACATGACCAAGATGGGCATTCTGCCGTCGCTCGCACCATTGCCGGCATGGGAAACGATTCCGCCGGCCGACGTGTTCCGCGTATTCGAACGCGGTGGCCGCGTGATCCTATCGCAATTCCCGGAAGTGGGCATCCCCAACAGCTCGGGTGCGTTGCAACGGCTGGATGAGCCCGGCCGTCCCGACATCAAGCAATCCAATCGCGGCCCCGGCACCGGCCAGCGCATCGCGGTGCCGGTGATCAATATCACCAAGACGCGCCTGAACGATCCGCACCTCTGGTTCCTCGGCACCAACGAGCAGCCCGGCGATTATCGTTCCTCCGGCTGCACCGCCTGTCATACCGTGTACGCCAATGACCGCGATCCGACCCGCTCCGGGCCGTATGCCAAATTCGGCCACGAAGGCAAGACGCAGACCAAGGATCCGACGATTCCCAAGGATCGCTCCGGCCATCCGTTGAAGCACGAGTTCACCCGCGCCATTCCGTCCTCGCAATGCATGGTTTGCCACATGCACCAGCCGAACGTGTTCGTGAATAGCTTTTACGGCGCGACCATGTGGGATTACGAGTCCGACGCGCCGTCGATGTGGCCCAAGTCGCAGAAATATCCGACCGCTGCCGAGGCGCGCAAGATTCTCGATCGCAATCCGGAAGAAGCATCGATCCGCGGCAACTGGGGCGACAAGGAGTTCCTGAAGCGCGTATCTGAACTGAACCCGACACTGAAGGACACGCAGTTCGCCGACTACCACGGCCACGGCTGGAACTTCCGCTATATCTTCAAGCGCGACCGCAAGGGCACCTTGCTGGACAAGGAAAACAAACCGGTTGAGGACACCGATCCGAAGAAATTCGATAAGGCCGTTCACCTGACCTCGATTCACCTTGATGTCGGCATGCACTGCGTCGATTGCCACTTCTCGCAGGACGCGCACGGCAACGGACACATTTATGGCGAAGTCGCTGCTGCGATCGAAATCGATTGCGTGGATTGTCACGGCACCGCAGACAAATATCCGACGCTGTTTACGTCAGGCCCCGCCGCCAAGCCGGGTGGACGCGACCTGAAGCTGCTGCGCACACAGGATGGACGTCGGCGATTCGAGTGGAAGGAAGGCAAGCTCTACCAGCGATCGGCGCTCAATCCGGAACTGGAATGGGAAATGTCGCTGGTGAAGGACACGGTAACGCCGGGCAACGCCAAGTACAACGAGAAAGCGGCACGCGCCAAGCTGATGCACTCCGGTCAGGAAGGCCGCGATGGCGCGTGGGGGCCGCCGTCTGCCGATGGCAAGACCCAATACGCGCACAGCAACGACAAAATGACCTGCTACACCTGTCACCTGTCGTGGACCACTTCGTGCGCCGGCTGCCACCTGCCCATCCAGGCCAACTGGAAAACCGAGCGGCAGCATTACGAAGGTGGCGAAACGCGCAACTATGCAACCTACAACCCGCAGGTCGCGCGTGACGATATGTTCCAGTTAGGCAAGCACGGCCCGGTCAAAGGTCAGCGGATTTCGCCAATCCGCTCCAGCTCCGCGCTGTTGCTGTCGTCAACCAACTCGAACCGCGAACGCATTTACATCCAGCAACCGCCGATTGCGGCCAGCGGCTTCTCGTCGCAGGCGTTTGCGCCGCACTATCCGCACACCGAGCGCAAGACCGAGACCAAGACCTGCAGCGATTGCCACGCCAGCCAGGCCAATGACAACAACGCCATCATGGCGCAGCTGATGTTGCAGGGGACCAATTTCGTCAACTTCGTCGGCTTCAATGCCTGGGTTGGTTCCACCAAGCATGTGGAGGCGGTGCAGGTAACGGAGTGGGATGAACCGCAATCGGTGATCGGCAGCTATTTGCATAAATACGCCTATCCGGACTGGTTCGCCGATCACGAGAAGCGCGGCAAGCGCCTGCCCGATGCGCACAACCACACCACTCGCGGCGAAGCGCGCTGCATCATGCTGCGCGGCGAGTACCTGTTCGTGGCAGAGGGCGCGGGCGGCTTCCGCGTTTACGACGTAGCCAATATCGCCAACAAGGGCATCTCGCAACGCATCATCACCGCGCCGTTCTCGCCGCTGGGTCACGACGCGCATGTGCCGAGCACCAATGCCACCTGCATGGCTTTGCCGACTAATCAGGCTATCGCCCCCGAACGCAACAAGGGCGACCTGATGCGTAAGACCAACGAGGAGCAGGCATTCCACCCGATCTATCACTACGCCTTTATCGTCGATGCGGTGGAAGGCTTGATCGTCACCAATGTCGATACCTTCGCCGACGGCGAGCCTCGCAACAACTTCCTCAAGCGCGAGATCACCTGGAACGAAGGCAATGTACTGAAAGGTGCACGCCACATAACGCTCGGTGGTTATTATGCCTATGTCGCCACCGATGCCGGATTGGTCATCCTCAATCTGAACGACCCGCTGAAACCTTCCGTTGTCGCATCCGTTCCGTTGCGCGACATGCGCGCGTCGGCACTGCAATTCCGGTACTTGTTTGCCACCACCGCAGAAGGCCTGCAGGTGATCGATGTCACCAACCCGGAAAAAGCATCACTGGTCGAAACGGCCAAGGTATCGCTGGCCAATGCGCGCGGCATCTACCTCGCCCGAACCTATGCCTATGTCGCTGCCGGCAAGGATGGCTTGGCGATCATCGATATCGAAAAACCGCACTCACCGGTCGAGCTGACCCGCTTCACCGCCGATGGCAAGCTGAACGATGCGCGCGATGTGATCGTCGGCTCGACCAATGCCTCGCTGTTCGCTTATGTGGCCGATGGCGTGAATGGCCTCAAGGTGGTTCAGCTCACTTCGCCGGATTCGCAGCCGAAGTTCTATGGTTTCTCGCCGGAACCCAAACCACAGCTGATTGCGTGGCGGCAGACTCAGTCCCCCGCCATCGCGCTGGCCAAGGGCCTGGATCGTGACCGCGGTGTGGATGAGACCGGCGGACAGATCGCAATCTTCGGCCGCATCGGCTCGCGCCCGTTCAGCCGCGACGAGATGAGACGTTTCTATTTGAACCCTGACGGCAGCCTGTGGACGGTCAAGGATGAGATTGACCGCGCCGCGTTCAGAGCCGCAAAGGCGGAGGCAAAATGATGGGCATACTTCGCGCCGGATTAAACGGCATTGGCATTGTGGCCTGCGCGCTGGCGATCAGCTCCGCGACCGCGCAGCCGCTTCCCTACCAATCGCCACATGAAACACTGGGTACCGTCACCTGTGCATCGAGCCTCTGCCACGGCGCCATCAAGCTCTGGAAGGATTCGCCGGTACTGCAGAACGAATACGTGACATGGTCGCGCACCGACAAGCACACTCGTGCTTACAACGTGTTATTGAACGATCGCTCGAAGAAAATCGCGCAGAACCTGGGACTTAAGCAGCCGGCGCACGAAGCGGCAATCTGCCTGGACTGCCATGCACATAACATTCCCAAGGAGCGGCGTGGTGAACGCTTCAAGCTGGCTGACGGCATTGTCTGTGAGTCCTGTCACGGCCCGGCGGAAAAATGGATCAAGCCGCACGTCAATCCGGTCAGCGATCCAGCGGCACACCATGCCACCAACATCGAGCAAGGTCTCTACGACACCGCCGATGCGACTTCGCGCGCGCGCCTGTGCCTGTCCTGCCACTTCGGCAACAAGGACAAGCTGGTCACACATCGCATCATGGGTGCCGGCCACCCGCGCATGAGCTTCGAGCTCGACACCTTCACCGAAATCGCACCCAAGCATTTCGTTGTCGACAAGGATTACAGCGAGCGCAAGAAAGTCTGGGAAGGCGTAAAGACCTGGGCCGTCGGCCAGGCGCTGGCGGTGCAGGACACGATGGATATCCTGGTTGACGAGAAGCGCGGCCGCGATGGCCTGTTCCCCGAGCTGGTGCTATTCGATTGCCACGCCTGCCACCATGCGATGAGCGATGGGCGATGGAAACCAAAGACCGCATTCGGCCCCAGCATCTCGCCTGGCTTGGTGCGTTTGAATGATTCCAATATGCTGATGCTGCGCGCGCTGGCGAATGCGGTCGATCCTGCGCTGGGCGAAAAGGTTCGCGAGCAGGTGCTGAAATTGCACCGCGCCGTCGCCGGTGAAGGCAATGCGCGCACGGAAGCGATGGCACTGAAGAAGCTGGCCGGCGAAGTGGTGCCGGTGATTGCCAAGGCGGAATTTGCCGCGCCATTGGTGCGCAAGGTGCTGGCTGGCCTGATCGATGACGGCATTGCCGGCCATTACAGCGATTACGCGGCCGCCGAGCAGGCAACTTTGGCGATGTCCAGCGTGGGTGCCTTTCTGGGCAAACAGGGCGCCATGCGCAGCACCGCCAACTTCAACGCCGGCCTGAAGAAACTGAACACGCTGCTGATAAACGACGAACGCTACCAGCCTCAACAGTTTGTCGGCCAGTTGAAAGACCTTCGTACCAAAATCGATTGACGCTGCCCAGCAACGGAGCACGGAGAAGCATCATGAGTGACAAGTTCAAGATTGCCATCATCGGTTCCGGCCCGGCGGGTCTATCTGCCGCCGCGCATGCCGCTGAATTGAAGGTTTCGCACATCCTGCTCGAAGCCGAACAACACGCTGCCGACACCATCTACAAGTACCAGAAAGGCAAGCACGTGATGGCGGAGCCGGGTGTGCTACCGCTGCGCAGCCCGATGTCTTTCGGCGCCGGGAAACGCGAAACCATTATCGGCACCTGGGACGAGGAGCTGAAGAAGTACGCGGTCAATATTCGCTATGGCGCACGCGTCACCGCCATCACCGGCGCCAAGGGCAACTTCACCATCAAC
>JAEUNB010000046.1 GCA_016790625.1 Betaproteobacteria bacterium
CACCGATGCGCGGATAGCTGCACAGCGTGGCGTTGTTCGAAAACGGTGAAATGCTGGCGGCTTGCGGATTGGCGGCAGCGCAGGCCAACAGGCGGTCGAGCCAGTCATTGGCGACTTCGGTATCACTGTTCAGCAGCACCACATCGCGATCTGTATGCAGGGCCAATGCGCGATTGCAGGAAACGACAAAGCCTCGATTGCTATCGTTACGCAGCAAGGTGATGCGATTTTGCGCGGCGAGCTGATCGAGGTACCGCGAGATTTCCGGCTCGGGACTGGCATCGTCGATCACGACAATTTCGGCGACGGCAACATTTTTGGCTTTCAGCACGCTCTCAAGGCATGCCCGCGTCTCGGCAAGCCCGCGATAAACCGGAACGATGATGTCGATGGAACTCAAAGGGTATTCGCCAAGGGATTCAGAGTGAAACTGGAGGCGGAATTATAAGCGACGCCCCTCAGTCGGCTGCGGGTATGTCAGCCGGTACGTTCTCCGCGCGAGGCGAGGTAGATGCCGGTCAGCAGCAGACAGAACCCGGCCAGCTGCAGCGGCGCAAATCCTTCGCCGAAAATCAGCCACGCCAGCAGCGCCGAGCCAATCGGCTCACCGAGAATAACGATGGCAATGAAAGTCGCCGAAACATGCTTCAGCGCCCAGTTGAAGGCGGTATGGCCCAGCAACTGTGGGCCAAGCGCCAGACCGGCCAGGCAAGTCCAGGCGAGAGCGGAAAATCCGGTCAGCGCCGCCCCACTCGTCGCCGCCATCAGCATCAATACGATGGCAGCGCTGGAATACACCAGCCAGATGTAGGACAGCAACGAAACGCGTTTGCGCAGCTTGCGGCCGATCAGCAAGTAGCCGCAGACGGTGATGGAGCCGATCACCGCCAGGCCATTCCCCAGCAGCGGGCTGCTACCTTCATGAACGCCGGCTGCCTGCGAATCGGAGAAAAAAATCAGCGCGCTGCCGCCGATGGCCGCCACGATGCCCAATACCAGCCAGCGGTCGAGCGACTCACGAAACAGCAGCCATGACACCAGCGCAATCCACACCGGATTGGTGCTCACCAAGGCCGTGCTGCTGGCGATGGACGTATAAGCCAGGGAAGAAATCCATGACGCGAAATGCATCGCCAGAAATACCCCGGCGGCGGCCCCCAACAGCCATTCATGGCGGCTCATTGCGCGGATTTCAGTCCGCGCGCGCAATGCGACGACCGGCAAAAGCAGCGTGGCAGCCAGCGACAACCGCCACGCTGCGATGGTCAGCGAAGCCACACCCTCGCCGTGTGCGATACGAACCAGAATGGCGGCTGCCGAGACGATTAGCACCGCAACGGACAGAACCAAGTAGGGAAGCCAGCGGGGCATGGTTTTATGGAGGGACAAGGCGACTAAAGTGACCAGTGGCTGGAACGCCAGTATCCATGCGGCTTTTCAGGCCATATGCCTTGAAAGCCGCGCCAATGCTGGGTTTCGGGCCGGTGTATTGCAGGACTTTATGCCTAGTGCCCCATCGGACTTTGGCCGGTTTCCTTCTTCACACAGACCATGAATTCGCGCCCCGGCTTCGGTTCGCAGTTTTTGAATGACGCGACCTCGGCTTTGCACGCCGATTCGGCCTCGCCTTTCAGCGGTCCGCAATTGAGCGGATTGGCCAGCAGGAACTCGCGGTCACACTGGAAATGGGCGTCGCCTTTCAGCGGGCCGCACTTCTCCGCCATTTTCATGTGGCGTTCGCAGCGCAAGGCCTCAACGCCAGTCTTCTTGCTGCAATCGCCGACATGTTTGTCAGCATGGCTGTTGGTGGATGCCAACATCAGCAGACTGGTTGCGATCAGGCAGACGGAAATTCTTTGCATGGGTTTCCTCGTGATTTATTTCGGTGCAACGGGCGGCTCGACCACGGCCGCGACCAGGCGGCGCGCGATCGGTGCCACCAACAGTACGGTGGGGAAAGCACACGCCCAGGCAATAGCGAAGGCGCGCATCCACTTGCTGAAGTAGTCGGCGACCGGGCCAAGATTCACCAGCGTGAGCACGCCGGACATGATGAAGGCCATCAGCATGGACATGAAAAAGGCGAAGACGATGGGGGTGTGGCGTGCGGGGATTTTCATACTGGTATTTTAAGGTGCGGCGGCTTGGTCAGCATTCCGGCGCACTGATTTTTCCATTGAGTCCCGTTTGGCGCAGATCATGCTCACCGGTTTTGCACGCTGCTACACTTTCACCAACTTTTACGCACGGAGCCGGCCATGTTGTCACCCGTTTCGAGAATGATTTCGCCCTGCCGCGGCATCGCGGCTGCCCTTTTTGCCGTTACGTGTTCGGTGGTGGCGTCAGTCGCCCATGCTCAGGCCTGGCCGTCCAAGCCGGTCAAGATCGTGCTGGGCTTCCCACCCGGCGGCGCCACCGACATCCTGTCGCGCGATTTCGCTGCCAAGCTGGCGGACGAACTGAAGCAACAAGTGATCATCGAGAACAAACCCGGCGCCGGCGGCACCATCGGCGCCGATCTGGTGGCCAAATCACCTGCAGATGGCTATACGCTGACCATTGGTACCTCCAGCAACCACGCCATCGCGGTCAGCCTGTATAAGAAACTGCCGTACGATCCAGTGAAGGATTTCGCCCCTATCACCATGCTTGCGGTGTCGCAGAACGTGGTCGCGATCAACCCGGCCATTCCGGCCAATAACATCAAGGAGCTGGTGGCCTATGCCAAAGCCAATCCGGACAAGGTCAATTTCGGTTCCAGCGGAAACGGCACCATTTCGCATCTGACCGGCGAAATGTTCAACACGCTGAATGGCACGCAGATCACTCATATTCCGTACAAAGGCAGCGCGTTTGTCTTTCCTGATCTGGTATCGGGCCAGATCGCGATGATGTTCGATAGCACCATCTCCATTGCGCCGATTTTGAAGTCCGGCAAAGCGCGTGCGCTGGCGGTGACGGGTGGCAAGCGGTCCAAGCTGATGCCGGAACTGCCCACCGTGGCCGAATCCGGTTATCCCGGATTTGAATCGACCAACTGGTTCGGCTTCTTCGCGCCGGCCGGGACACCGAAAGACATTGTTGCCAAATTACACGCGGCATCGGTAAGGGTGTTGTCGGCGACGGCGCTGCAGGAAAGGTTCGCACAACAAGGTGCCGAGGTGGTGGCCAATACACCGGACGAAGCGGCCGGGATGTTGAAGGCGGATATCGCCAAATGGGCGGAGGTTGCTAGAA
>JAEUNB010000047.1 GCA_016790625.1 Betaproteobacteria bacterium
CCATTGCCGCGCATCACCCGATCGACCGCGTCACCGTTTATCGTGTGCTGGAATGGCTGGTCGAAGTGGGCATCGCCCATCGCATTGCGGGTGATGATCGCGTCTGGCGTTTCATGCTCAACCTGCCGGAAAGCGACGGCAAAAATGCGGGCCAGCATCATCAACATGCGCACTTCACCTGCAACGAATGCGCGCAGACGTTTTGCCTCAACGATACGCCGGCGCGTTTCAACTTCAAGCTGCCGGAAGGATTCACATCGACCGAAGTCGATGTGAAATTTCGCGGCGTTTGTGCTCACTGCGGTTGAGCGATTGTCCCTTCATCAACGCAGACGCGCCATGACCGCCAGCGCCATCACTCCCGTCACCCTGCTCACCGGCTACCTCGGCAGCGGCAAGACCACGCTGCTCAATCGCCTGCTGAAGCACCCGGCGATGGAAGAAACGGCGGTGCTGATCAATGAGTTCGGCGCGGTCTCGATCGATCATCTGCTGGTGCGCGAAGCGAGCGAGAACATCATGGTCATGTCCAACGGCTGCATTTGCTGCTCGGTGGCGGGCGACATGGTGCAGGCGCTGCGCGATCTGTATTTCAAACGCGCCAACAGTGAAGTGCCGCCATTCAAGCGCGTAGTAATCGAAACCACCGGCCTGGCTGACCCGGCACCGATCATGCATACGCTGATCGAAATGCCGCTGGTCGCAGCGCGCTATTCGTTATCGGGCATCGTCACCACCGTGGATGCCGAGCACGGCGAACGGCAGCTCGACAACCATCCCGAGTCGATCAAGCAGGCTGCGGTGGCGGATCGCATCATCATTACCAAAACCGATCGCGTGCCCGCCGCAGTTACTGAATCGCTGATGACGAGATTGCGCATGCTCAATCCCGCCGCCACATTGCTCACCGCCGTCTCGGGTGAAATTGACCCGGCCAAACTGTTCGACACCGGCCTTTATCAACCGGGCAAGCAAGTGCCTGATGTGGCGAAATGGCTCGTGGCCGAAGCCTATCGCCCGGTAGCCACGTCGCCGCTCGGCAGCCCGGCGCGCGTACAAGCTTCTGCGCCTCGCCACGATGACTGCATCAATGCATTTGCCATCACGCTTGATCAGCCGGTCGTCTGGCAAGACCTGGTCGATGCAATGGAAACGCTGACGACGTTACGAGGCGATCAGCTGCTGCGCGTCAAAGGCATCATCAACGCAGCCGGCGAATCGCGACCGCGCGCAGTTCACGCCGTGCAGCATACGATCTACCCGGTTGCCGTTCTACCCGAATGGCCGGATGAGGACCGACGCACGCGGCTGGTTTTCATTACCCGCGATCTGGATGAGAGCTTTGTGCGTGAAACGCTGATGTCGTTCTTGCACAAAAGCCCTGCATC
Source organism: Betaproteobacteria bacterium (assembly GCA_016790625.1). Classification (GTDB taxonomy): domain Bacteria; phylum Pseudomonadota; class Gammaproteobacteria; order Burkholderiales; family Usitatibacteraceae; genus UKL13-2. The sequence goes on from JAEUNB010000047.1 coordinate 1,389, forward strand.
GCCGGTGTCAGTAGAGGCTGCCGCTTGAAGCTATAGCCCGTCACCCCTATCTCTTATTTTTAGCCGCATAACTTTCCAGTCCGACCGTCATGAAAAAACCCAATCTTCCCAACGCCCCCATTCCCACCACCATCCTCACCGGCTTCCTCGGCGCGGGCAAGACCACATTGCTCAACCGCATCCTGACTGAGCGCCATGGCGAGCGCATCGCCGTGATTGAAAACGAATTTGGCGAAGCCGGCATCGACAACGAGATCCTCGTGCAGAACAAGGAAGAGCAGATCGTCGAGATGAACAACGGCTGCATCTGCTGTACGGTGCGAGGTGATTTGGTGAAAATCCTTGGCGATCTTGCGGACAAGCGCAAGAAGGGCAAGCTGAAATTCGACCGCGTGATTATCGAGACCACCGGCATGGCCGACCCTGGTCCGGTGGCGCAGACGTTCTTCATGGATGACGACATCCATCAGGACTATGTGCTTGACGCTGTCGTCACGGTGGTCGATGCCAAGCACGCGCAACAACAGCTCGACTCCAACGAGCAGGCACGCGAGCAGATCGGTTTTGCCGACCGCATTCTGCTGTCGAAAACCGATCTGGTGGCGAAGGAAGAGACCGATGCGCTGATCGCGCGTCTGAAGCGGATGAATCCGCGCGCCCACTATAAGAACGTGCATTTCGGTGAGACCGAAATCAAGGAGATTCTCGATGTGCGCGGCTTCAACCTCAATGCCGTGCTCGACATCGATCCGGACTTCCTGAAGGAAGACCATCATCATCACGATGACGATATCCAGTCGTTTGTGTTTACCTCCGAGCGTGCGCTGGACATGGAAAAAATCGAAGCCTTCCTGTCGCTGCTGATTCAGACCTATGGCAACGACATGCTGCGCTACAAGGGTGTACTCAACATCGCCGGTCAGGACAGCCGGATGATCTTCCAGGGCGTGCACATGACAATGGGTGGCAGCCCCGGAAAGCCTTGGGCCGCCGATGAAAAGCGTGAATCGAAGATGGTGTTTATCGGCCGCAATCTGCCGAAGCGGATTTTCGTCGAAGGCCTTGCCTACTGTGTGGCCGATGGTGAAAACGCCGTAGTCGAAGTCAAATAGTCCGGCATGCAGGTCGAACTTTCCGGCCTGCGAGCAGGCTATGGAGGCCGCGTCGTACTGGCGCTGGACGCGCTTTCGATTGCCGACGGCGAACACACGCTGGTGCTCGGCCCATCGGGCTGCGGGAAAACCACGTTGCTGAATATCCTGTGCGGCATCGATGTGCCCGTGTCCGGGTCTGTCACGGTCAGCAATGTCAGGCTGGATACACTCTCCGTGTCGCAGCGCGATCACTTTCGCGGCAGGCAGATTGGTCTGGTGATGCAGCGTTTGCATCTGATTCCAGCGTTGACGGTGGAAGGCAATCTTCGACTGGCGCAAAAGCTGGCCGGCTTCAAAACCGACGACACACACATACGCGGTACGCTGGCCAGCCTGGGCATTGCGGACAAACTAACGGCGCAGCCGAGACAGCTTTCACAAGGTGAAGCGCAGCGGGTGGCAATTGCCCGAGCGGTGATTAATCGTCCCGCACTCATACTGGCGGATGAACCCACCTCTGCGCTGGACGACGGCAGCTGCGATTCCGCAATTGACCTGCTGTTCTCGCAGGCGAAGTCCTGCGGCGCCACGTTAATCGTAGCGACTCACGACCAGCGCATCAAGCCGCGGTTTTCCCGCGTTTTGCAACTGAGCAAGGCAGCAGCATGAACGCCTTACGTACTGCGCTGCCGCTGGCCATCGCGTATCTGCGTGAGAGGACGATGGCGACGCTGCTGAACATAGCCCTGCTGGCACTGGGCGTGGGCACGATCATCGCGCTGATCCTGACGCTGAATCAGGCCGGACAGCGGATGGAGCGCGATGCTGCCGGTATCGACCTGGTGGTCGGCGCCAAGGGCAGTCCACTGCAGCTGATCCTGTCGGCGGTATTCAATGTCGACATTCCCACCGGCAATATTCCGTTGGCCGACGCGATGATGATTTCGGCTGAGCCGATGGTGAAACGCTCGATTCCGCTATCGCTGGGCGACAGCTTCCGCTCATTCCGCATCGTTGGTACTAATCCATCTTATCTCGAGCTCTACGATGCGCAGATCGCACAAGGCCGAGTTTGGAACAAGGCGCTGGAAGCAGTCGTCGGCGCGGAAGTCGCTCGCGCCACCGGGCTGACCGTCGGCAGCAAATTTGCCGGTGCGCATGGACTGGGCGATGGTGGTGGCGATCACGGTGATCAACCGTTCACGGTGGTCGGTGTACTGAAGCCCGGTGGCAGCGTTGTTGACCGCCTGATTGTCACCAGCCTGGATAGCGTGTGGCTGGTGCATGAACACGAGATATCGGCCGCCGGGGCATCTACAGCGAAAGCCGCCGACGCCCATAAGCACGATGAGAATCGTGAAATCACCGCGCTGCTGATCCAGTACGCGTCCCCCATGGCTGCAGTCGCATTCCCGCGCCGCATCAATGCCGTCAGCGGCTTGCAGGCCGCATCGCCTGCCTTGGAGACGGCGCGGCTGTTCACCTTGGTCGGCTTCGGCATCTCCGCGCTCAAGCTGTTTGCCGGCATCATGATGGTATGTGCCGCGCTTGGTATCTTTATCGGCCTGATGAATGCCCTGAACGATCGCCGCGCCGACCTCGCCTTGCTGCGCGTGCTCGGCGCCGATCGCGCCACCGTGCTGCTGACGGTGCTGATTCAAGGGTTCGCGCTGGGCATCGCGGGCGTTATACTGGGGACTTTGCTGGGACATGCAGCCACGGAGTGGATGGGCAGCCTGGTGGGCAAAATCCACCGCGTTCCCCTCACCGGCTGGACATGGGCCAGAGAGGAACTCTGGGTTATCGCTTCCGCACTGGCTCTAACGTTGCTGGCAAGTCTGTTTCCGGCTTGGCGTGCCTACCGGGATGCGATGCCTGAGCTTCTCAGTCGCACCTGATTCGAGATACAACACCTCATTTGCCTTGATCTGACGATGCCATTGCTCCGTTTTTTGCCACTCATCCTGATTCGCAATCTTGTCCGCGCGGCGGTGCCTGCCCTCCTGCTTGTCGCCGGCCATGCCGCCGTTGCCAACGCGCCGGCCATCGGCAAGATTCCGGACGAGCAGCTGTATGGCTTTATCGGCAAGGATCCTTTGCCACCTGGCACCATCCCCTGGCAGCAGCTGCGCCAGGTGGAAATGGTGGAAGAAAAGAAAGCCGGCAAGTCGCTGATGCGCCCAAAGTTCAGCGCAAAGATGCAGGCGCTGGACAAGCAGGAGGTCAAGCTCTACGGTTTCGTCATGCCGCTCTCGACCACGCCGAAGCAGAAACACTTCCTTATCTCGCCGCTGCCGACGCATTGCCCGTTCTGCGTTTCGCAGGGGCCGGATTCCATCGTCGAGGTACTGGCCAAAATTCCGGTGGAATTCTCGCAATGGGAACCGGTGATCGTTTCAGGCAGGCTTGAGCTGGTGAACGATTCCTCATTGTTCTATCGACTGACCGACGCCGTTCCGGTCAAGAACTGACGACCTTTTCATGGCCACCCCGATCGCTGGAAAACCAGGTACTGCACCAAAACCCGCCGCTGCGGCCACGCCGGCTGCTGCGCCAAAAGTGGCACAGATGAATTCGGGTGCCTTTAATAGCGAACAACTCTCCCCGGATTCCAATTCCTTCCCGGCGCTGTATGAAGCCGCCATTCTCTATGCAGCTGACTGTTACGACGCGGCGCAGGAAACGCTGAAAGAACACCTCAAGACCAAGGAAGGCAAGGACAGCATTCGCTCGTGGCTGATGCTGTTCGATCTGTATCACCTGACACATAACCGTAAAGAGTTCGACGCGTTGTCGATGCTGTTTACCGTCAAGTTCGAGCGCTCGCCGCCAATCTGGGCTGAGTCTGCCGAAAACGCCGATCCACGCCGCAAGGAAAAACGCGAGCGCAAGGACTTCATCGCCCTGACGCCCGCATCAGACGGTGCCATGCTGAGTGAAATCGACCGGCTTGAAGCCTTTGCCAAGGAAATGGGCAGCTGCCGTATTGGTCTGGAGAAAGTTTCTTCGATTTTGTCGGAAGAGGCCGAGCTGTTTTCGATCGTGTTCCAGCGTCTGCGCCGCTCCAAGATTCCGATCTGGTTCAACGGCTTCAACGATTTCGCCGCCATGCTGAAGAAGGCAATCAACGAATCCGCCGGACAACCGTTGTCAAACGCACAAGGGTTCTGGTCGTTGCTTTTCGAGCTATATATCCTCGATGGCAAGCTGAACGAGTACGAAGAGCTGGGACTCGAGTACGCGGTCGCATTCGAAATGTCTCCCCCCCCATGGGAAGCGGTGTCGCGCCCCACGGGCGCGGCCGACGCGACGGTAGCGACTGCAACCGGTACTTTCGTTGCCATGCCCGAACAGGCCGGCTTTCCGATGAAGGGCGTGGTCAGCGCCAACAACAAGGAAATGCTCAACCAATTGTCGATCTACGCTTCGCAAAAGCAGGAGGTTGTCGTCGACATGAGCGGTCTGTTGCGCATTGATTTCGCCGCCGCCGGTCAGTTTTTTGAAGCGGTGCGCGCGATTCACCTGGGACAAAAGCGGGTCATCCTGCAGAACCTGAATGAGCTCGTCGCCGCACTGCTGGAAGTCTTCGGCATGACCAAGCACGCCATCCTGATGCGCAAGAAAGCTGCCTGATCATCCTCTCGTCGCTGTTGTCTGCTCTTGCAAGCCGTCGTCGGCCCCCCATCTGCAAACCACTATCCGCATGACAGACAAAATGGAACCCGAACAATTTCACGGCACCACCATCCTCTCCGTGCGCCGCGGCAGCAAAGTTGCCATGGGCGGCGATGGTCAGGTCACACTCGGCAATATCGTGGTCAAGGCGACCGCGCGCAAAGTCCGCCGCCTGTACAAAGAGCAGGTGCTGGCGGGATTTGCCGGCGCGACCGCTGATGCATTCACGCTGTTTGAACGCTTCGAGGCCAAGCTGGACAAGCACCAGGGCCACCTCATGCGCTCGGCAATCGAACTCGCCAAGGACTGGCGCACTGATCGCATCCTACGTCGCTTGGAAGCCATGCTGACGGTCGCCGACCGCCAAAGCTCGCTCATCATCACCGGCACCGGCGATGTGCTGGAACCCGAGTTTGGTTTGCTGGCCATCGGTTCCGGCGGCGCCTACGCACAAGCTGCCGCGCAAGCTCTGCTTGAAAACACCGAGCTTGCGCCGGCTGAAGTGGTCAAGAAGGCACTGACCATCGCCGGTGATTTGTGCATCTACACCAACCAGAATCACACTATTGAAACGCTGGACTAGTTTGCCGGCAACTGAGAGTCCCACGGAATGATGACGCCGAAAGAAATTGTCAGCGAACTCGATAAGCATATCGTCGGGCAGGCTGCTGCCAAACGCGCTGTTGCGATTGCGCTGCGCAACCGCTGGCGCCGCTCGCAAGTGCCGGAACCGCTGCGCAACGAGATCACACCCAAGAACATCTTGATGATCGGTCCCACCGGCGTCGGCAAGACCGAGATCGCGCGTCGCCTGGCCAAGCTCGCCAACGCGCCCTTCCTTAAAGTCGAGGCGACCAAGTTCACCGAAGTCGGTTACGTGGGCCGAGACGTCGACTCGATCATTCGCGATTTGGCTGAAATCTCGATCAAGCAGGCGCGCGAGCAGGAAGCACTGAAGGTGCGTCATCTTGCCGCCGACAACGCCGAGGAACGTGTGCTGGATGTACTGCTGCCGCAGGCGCGCAATTTCGACTTCTACGGTAAAGCCGAGAACGAAAATAGTGACGACAACACCACGCGGCATAAATTTCGCAAGATGCTGCGCGAGGGCAAGCTCGATGATCGCGAGATAGAGATTGAGATCTCGGCGTCGCCCGCGTCAATGGAGATCTTCGGCCCGCCCGGCATGGAAGAGTTGACCCAGCAGATCCAGGGCATGTTCCAGAACATGGGGCAGACCCGAAAGAAGGCACGCAAGCTCACGGTCAAGGAGGCGCTCAAGCTGCTGACCGACGAAGAGGCGATGAAGCTGGTCAACGACGAGGAAACCAAGATCGCCGCGATCAACAATGTCGAACAGAACGGCATCGTGTTTATCGACGAAATCGACAAGATTGCCAGCCGCTCCGAAACGCAGGGGGCAGACGTCTCGCGCCAGGGCGTGCAGCGTGACTTACTCCCGTTGGTCGAAGGCACCACCATTTCCACCAAGTACGGCATGGTGAAAACCGATCACATCCTGTTCATCGCATCGGGTGCGTTTCATCTGGCCAAGCCTTCCGACCTTATCCCGGAACTGCAGGGGCGCCTGCCGATACGCGTGGAACTGTCTTCGCTGTCGATCGCCGATTTCGAAGCCATTCTTACCAACACCGACGCCTGCCTGACCAGGCAATACGAAGCGCTGCTGAAGACTGAAGACCTGACCCTGGAGTTTCCGCCGGAAGCAGTCAAGCGCCTGGCCGAGATTGCCTTTGCCGTGAACGAGAAAACCGAGAACATCGGCGCACGCCGTCTTTACACGGTGATGGAAAAGCTGCTTGAGGAAGTGTCGTTCGACAGCGCGGTTCACGGCAGCCGCTTCGTCGTTACCGCCGACTATGTCAACGGCAAGCTCGGCGAGCTGGCCCAAAGCGAGGACCTGGCGAGATACGTGCTGTAGTGTTCCGGCCTCCACGGCCGTCGCAGATGCTCAAAAACGGTTACGCAGCGTCGCCGCAAATCGCGCTAGATTGCGTGGCGGGATTGTCCGCGAGAGGAATCACACCATGCATCGCTTCGCTCACGCCATTTTCGCACTCACCGTACCGGCCATCATGATTGCGCCAACCGCTTCTGCTGCATCGTTCTCCGCACGCGATCTCGCCACCGAGGAAGGAAAATTTGCCGCGTGGTCGGTAAAACATGGCATGCGAGATGCGTTTGTCGAGTTCTTCGCCGACGACTCGATCCTGCTGCGGCCGGATATCGTCAACGGCCGCGAGTTCATGCGTGCGCGAACCAATCCACCAATCGTGCTCGATTGGCGAACAACACTCTCGGTGATGTCGGCATCAGGCGATCTGGGCATGTCGACCGGACCGTGGATCAACACCAGCAAGGCCGACCCAAAGGCACCTGCCTCATACGGCCAGTTTTTTTCGGTCTGGCAGAAGCAAAAAAGCGGTGAATGGAAGGTGCTGGTTGACCACGGTATTTCGCATGAGAAACCGCCGGTCGACTTGCCGCTGGCCGCGCACGACCTTGCTGCTACAGCGGCATCTTCTCCCCCGTCATTTGATGCCGAAAAATGGTTTGCCGAGCGCGGCAACGCGGTGGGCGCGCAAGTTGCCTATCGTGAAGTGATTGATGAGCGCAGCCGCCTGCTGCGGCCCGATCGCCTGCCAATGGATGGCACCGCACGCATCAGCGAGTACCTGAATTCGCTTTCCGGCAAATGGACCTGGACGACACAACGGCAGGGCACATCAAATGCCGGCGATCTCAGTTGGTCGATCGGTACTTATGCGTGGCAATCATCAGCCGGCGCGTCAGAAGCCGGGCATTTCATACGCGTTTGGGTGCGGGATGCGAAAGAGCTGTCGGCACGCTGGAAGATTGCCGGCGAAATCCTCACACCGCGACCGCCTCCTGCCAAGTCATAGCACCCAAGCAGGAAACTCAAGCATTGGCGCGGGTTTCGGGCCGAAAGCGCCCTGAAACCCGCGCCAATGCTGGACTTTAAGTACCGAATCAGCTTTTGATTCCTTCGTAAAGCTTGGTCACGCGCTCCATCACCTCGAGGATGTTGTCGCATGCCTTGGTGACGTGCTCCAGTTCCATCGCAGAAGTTTTGTTGGCGTTCAGGCGATCGATCGCCTGCTTCAGGAACAGATATTGGGTTTCGGCCAGGGCCAGTTCGCTTTTGATCTGCGGCGTATTCTGCGGCGCCGCCAGCAGCTTGGTCATGTCGGCGCGGTAGTCGGATTCCGCTTTCTTCAGGTCATTGGCAATCACATCGGAGCGAATTCCCCAGCTGCGGAACAGGTAGAGCTTGGCGATGCGCTGGGTCAATGTGCGCACATCGCCAGCGGCGACGATCAAGTCGCTGCGCGCGGATTTGGCGTGCGCCTGGATCAGCATCGCGCCTTTGGTTGAAATCCACACCAGCTCTTCGTTCTGCTCGGCAAGTTCCTTTGCCGTTTGCAGGCTGACCGGCTTGGCGGTGATGCCACGATAGTCGTCGAACAGTTGCTCCAGGAGCTGATAGTTGTCCTTGATTTCCGCGGTCGGCGCAGTTGCCTGCAACTCCTTCAGCGCCTGCTCAAACTCCTTGACCGCATCTTCCATTTGCCGCTTGGAACGCGTCTCCAGCACTTTCTGCCCGACCAGCGTAAACGACTTGGTGATGCGCTCGGCCAGCATCGGCTGGCGAGCCGCCTTGTTCAGCGCCACCGGCGCATCGAACTTGGCGGGCGCCGCTTTGCTGGTCTGCGCTTCGGCGGTAATAGTCGAAGCGCAGACCCACAGCGCAGCGAAAAGGGCAAATCGGGATGCAGGGGTGTTCATGAGCGGTATCTCCTGAGGGCAGTATTGTTTGCTGCTGTTTTCCCCACTACGCCCCAATTCATGGGACGGATTCAGGTGGCCTGGACTTTTCGGCCCCAAGCCGATTGAAGGACCTGATCAACCGACAAGCGGCCGGCGCCGTGGAAAAGCACCACCAGCATCATGGTTCCCCACAGCATGTGGTCCTTGATGCCGGCGTCGCTGATATCGGGATAGGACACGACCGCCACTGCGTTGAAGACGAAAAATGCCAGTGCAACCGGCCGTGAAAACAGGCCGAGCGCGAACAACACCGGCAGAACCAGCTCGGCCGCCGTGCCTGAATAGGCAGCAAAGGTGGGCGAAATCACCGGCACCTTGTACTCGCTTTCAAACAGCGCGATGGTTGAGGAAAAATCGGTGATCTTGGTTAGCCCCGATCTGAAAAACACGGTGGCGACATAAAATCTGAGCGCCAGCAGAAATCCCGGTGCCATCCACTCGAATGGCCGGGCAAATAAATCCGATAGTGCAGACAGTTTTCGCAGCAGGTCGGTCACGGGGTGCCCCTTTCAAAATCGACGATGACAGCCGATTGGACGGACTCAAGCAGAAATCCTTGCAAATCGAATTCGGCATCCACCGCCAGCGCCGCCTCGGCGGCCGGCTCCATCGCCGCACCACAGGACAGCGCCGAGAGAAAGCGAAACGCGCCGTGCGGCAGCGCCTCAATGGCAATGTCATTCCCATCTCGGCGCACCAGCAGCGAATCGCCACCGGCATCCCAATCGATGGCAACGTCATCGCCGTACCCGGGTTGGTTTACCTCCCAGATGCGCAACAGCGGATATGCCGAAGCCACCAGCCTTACCGCCGGATGCAGACGGAACCGCAAACCCGCGTGATCGTCGGGTGGCACATCGGCCAGACGCGCCAAATCAAGCGCATCGGCATCGGCAGCGTGAAAACACTCATGCCACACCCATTCGAGTCTTGCTACATCGGACAGATAGGGCAGCTCGACCGCGTGCGGATAGGTCGAAAGAAAATCCGGCCATTCGGCACCGAATCGATTCAGGTCACCGGACCGCGACGGCGTTTCGGCGATGAACCGATCTGCTGCGTGCTGAAAGAACGCCTCGCCGACAATACGTTCCACCACTGGATAGATATCGCGCAATGCTCCACGCAGGTTGGTCATCACATTGTGGCGGTAGATCTCCAGCCGGCGCGCCGGTGTCAGCGCGCCGGCCCGGATCAATTCCGCAGCGGTGCTATCGCGGCCGAGCAGCGCATCGGCAAATCGTGCCTGCGTTTCACGCAGCATGGCGGGCGCACTCACTTGCAGCCAGAATCCGATCCGCCTTGGCCGCTTCATCCAGCAGCACCTCCAGCGCCGGAATATCCGTGTCCCATTCGATCAGGGTCGGTATCGGCCCCAGTCGTTTGATGGCGCGCTCGTACAGTTTCCAAACGGCCTCGCATACCGAGCTGCCGTGAGTATCAATCAGCACCTCACCTGTGTCCTGGAACCCGGCCAAATGAATCTCGCCGACGCTGCCCGGTTCGATGGCATCGAGATAGGCGTGGGCATCGAAACCGTGATTGACGGAATTGACGTAGATATTGTTCACGTCGAGAAGAATGCGGCAACCGGCACGCTCGGCAACTTCGCGTACAAACTCCCACTCGGGAATAGAGGAGTCGACAAACTGCAGATAGCTGGACACGTTCTCCACCATGATCTGCCGGCCAAGGAAATCCTGCACCCGCCCAACCTGACCGATCACATGTTCCAGCGCTTCCTCGGTATAGGGAATCGGCAGCAAGTCGTTAAGGAAACGGCCATTCACGCCGACCCAGCACAAGTGCTCGGACACCAGCGTCGGCTCGATCCTGTCCACCAGGCGCTTTAACCTGCGCAGATGCTCCGGGTCCAGGGTGTCCGCCGATCCCAGCGACAGGCCAACGCCGTGCGTACTAACCGGATAATCCTCGCGAAACCGGTCGAGGTATCGCAAAGGCTGGCCGCCATCGCCAAAAAAATTCTCGCTGTGCACCTCGAGAAACGACACCGGCGGCGGATTGTCCAGCATCGCCCGGTAATGCGGCGTGCGCAAGCCAATGCCGGCGCGGGACGACTCGATATGCAATGGACGGGACATGCCTGACGTTAACAAAAAAATGCCCCCGCGGTTTATGGCGGGGGCCTATTCTCAGACTTCTCTCAAGGGAACTACAGTTACTGCAATTGGATCAACCGCCGTATTGAACCTTCGGCGGCTCGCTGGCCTCTTTCGACGCCGGCTTTTTCAGCGAACCCTTCATGCCTTCGCAAGTGCCCTTGGCGACAAATTTCCATTCCTCCGGAAGATTGTCTGAAGCAGCCTGGCCGGCACACGAATGCTTGGCGGTGCCGCAGTCATTCTGGCCCTTCTTCGCCACGCCGTAGCACTTTTCCTTCTCCGCTTTCTTGTCCTGGGCAACGGCAACGCCGGAAACGGAAAGCGAAACCAGACCGGCAATGGCACCGGAGATGATGAGTTTGGTGGTTTTCATATTGATATCCGAAAACGTCAGGAATTACTTCTTGGCTGGTTCAGTTTTGCTGGCAGCCGCTGCTACTTTCAGCTTGCCACCCATTTTTTCGCAGCTGCCCTTGGCAACGTACTTCCACTCTTCCGGCACGTTGTCCGCAGCGGCTTGGCCGGCACAGGAATGCTTGGCGGTGCCACAGTCGTTCTGGCCTTTCTTGGCCACGCCGTAGCACTTTTCCTTTTCGGCTTTCTTGTCCTGCGCCATGGCGCCGCTGGCGGCAGACAGGGCAACGAGGCCGGCGATTGCCGAGGACAGAATCAGTTTGGTTTTCATCAATGGCTCCTGGTTTTATGGATTGAACAAATCGTTCGCCCCAGGGCGAACGTTACAGAATGCGGGCCTATCTTATGCTTTTTCAAATAGGTTTGTTGCGTTACGGTTGCAGCAATAAATCGGATTCAGGTCGGCTCGTTTTCCGTGGCGGCGCCACCCTTGCTGTATCGCTGTGCCAGCTGCCGCAGAAAACCCAGCTGCTGCTCAAACCGCCGGCAGCTCAAACACTGGTAAAGATGGTTCTTCAGGTTCTCCTGCTCATCGTTGGTCAGGGCGACATCCTGCCGCTTGCTCATCAGCCGAGCCGCCTCCTTGCATGAAAGCTCTGCAGCATCGCTCATGATTTGACTCCCTGAAACCAGTTCCGATCCAGACATTCCCTAAGCGCCAGACGCGCCCTGTGCAGCATTACCCAGCAGTTTGACGCGGAGATGCCCTCTTCCTTACAAATTTCGTCGGTTTCGATGCCCATGACTTCGCGCTGGAAGAAAACCCGGCCGGCCGCTTTCGGCAGCTTGTCCATGCAACGCTCGAAAACCTCGAAAAACTGCTTCTGTTGCAAGGCATCGTCTGGGTTGGACCATTCGGCCAGACGCTGTCCCCAATGGCCGGTGTCGTCGAACAAACGGTCCATCCATTCCGGATCGGCCGAATCGTCTTCATCCGGCGCCTGGGAAAAGTGCGCGCGCTCAGCAATCACCCGGCGCTGAAAATCGATGATCTTGAATTTGAGGATGGAGGTCAGCCACGTACGCAGGCTGGACTGGCCTGAAAAGCTCCCCACACCATCCAGCGCCGCCAACAAGGCTTCCTGCACGACCTCTTCCGCCTGATCGCCGTCGCGCAACTTGGCCGTCGCGAAGCGAACGAGATAGCCGCGATGACTTTCGACCTCGGCAAACAACGCTGCCATGCGATCCGGGGGGTTGATATTTTTTTTGTCGGCCATAGTTACGTTTGCTTGCGTACCGGTGCCAAGTCTATAAGAAAAAAATGACCATCGCTTGCCGGCGATTTATCTCTTGAAAAAGCGCGCCGGTATTCCCATGTATTGGCTGTCGTAACAACATTCTTTCGGAGATAACCATGAACACACTGGTACGTTTGAACAACCGCATCGCCCCTTCCTACGCCGGCCATCCGGATCGCCTCGACGACCTGTTCGCCGGTTTCTTCCGTCCGATCGCCGACGGCGCGCGTAACACCGCCGAACCGATCCGCCTCGACGTCAGCGAGGATGCAAATGCCTACCGCGTTGCCGCCACGCTGCCCGGGGTGAGGAAGGAAGACATTCAGGTTTCGGTGGACCAGAATGAAGTCACCATCAGCGCGGAAATCAAGCGCGAAGCCAGCGCCCGCGAAGGTGAAAAAATCCTGCACACCGAACGCTTCTACGGCAAGACCACCCGCGTTTTCACGGTCGGCCAGGAAATCGACGACGCCGCAGTACAGGCAAAATACGCCGATGGCGTGTTGAACCTGGTGTTGCCGAAGAAGGCCCCGGTCAGCGCCAAGCGCGTGACGATCGAGTAATTGGTTCTCGCCGGACTGAAACCTGCGCACCTGATGGGCGCAGGTTTCAGCTGCCTTCAAAGCCGACCTGGCGCCACGCTTCAAAAATCATCACTGCCACTGAGTTGGAAAGATTCAGGCTGCGATTATTGGGCCGCATCGGCAGCCAGACACGCCGCTCAGGCGGAATATCCTCCAGCACTTCGTCCGGCAGGCCGCTGGTCTCCCGGCCAAACACAAACGCATCGCCTGCTTGATACCGAACGTTGTCGTATCGCGACGCCTGCCGTGTTTCGACCGCAAAAATTCGCGAGTCAGCCAATGCCTGCATGCAGGATGTCCATGAAGCATGATGCTGCACGTCGGCGAATTCGTGATAGTCGAGACCGGCGCGTTTGACCCGCGCGTCATCCCACTCGAAGCCCAGCGGATACACCAGATGCAGGCGCGAACCGGTATTGGCACAAAGGCGAATCACATTGCCGGTATTAGGTGGAATTTCAGGGCGATAGAGAACAACGTTAAACAAGTCTGATTTCCTTCAAAACGCCACGGTCCCATCGGGATTTCGTATCTCGGGTTCATCGGACAGCGACGACCACTCGCGTCCCGCCCGCGCCAGCACCCAGGCGGACACGCTCAAGGCACCTGCTTTCTTCAGCACCCTCGCCGCCTCGGACAATGTGGCGCCGGTGGTCATGACATCGTCGACCAGTGCAACATGTTTTCCAGCAAGTGAATGCGCGCAATCGAAGGCACCGCGCACGTTTTTCAACCGCGCCGCGCGATCAAGCCCCGATTGCGGTGGCGTATCGCGAATCTTCAGCAACTCATGTGCGGCGTGTGCGATCCCCAACGTGTTCGCAACACCATCCGCCAGCAACGCCGACTGATTGAAGCCGCGCTCGGCCAGTCGCGATCGCGCCAGGGGAATGGCGATGACGGCGTCCGGACGCGGAACGGCATTGATAACCGCTCGCGCCAGCGCGTCCGCAAAGAAGCGCGTCAGCGCCAGATTCTGGTTGAACTTGTACGACTGCAGCAATCGATCCAGCGGAAATGCGTAGCGAAACACAGCGGTCGTGCGATCGAATGCCGGCGCATCGCGCAGGCATGCGCCGCAGAGCTGGATGCCGGCCCCCTCCACCGCACAACAGGGGCAACCGCCCGCACGCCGGTACGGCAAGTCGCGCTCGCAATCGGCGCACAGGCATCCATCGGTGCGCACACCACAGAGCTGGCAATCCTGCGAAAACAGCTTTTTCAATCCGGATGCGGCGGAAAGCCGGAATGGGGACAATGACATGCCGTAATGCTATTCCACAATTTCATTGCCGCTGCGACTTCGCGCTTCTACTTCGCTCAAACGGCGCAACAAATAATTGCGCTCGGCCAAGTTGCTCACCCGCTCCAGCGCCTGGCGATAAGCTGCCACCGATTCGGACCACCGGCCGGCACGACGCAGCAAATCGGCGCGCGCCGCATGCAACAAATGGTACTGGTCGATTTCCCCGCGAGCAGCAATGCGGTCTATCCATGCCAGGCCATCGCCAGGCGAGTGCGCCATGGCCAGCGCCACGGCGGCATTCAGTTCCACCACCGGCGTCGCCGCATGCCGCAGCAGCGCGCCGTACAGCGCCGATATCTGTGCCCAGTCGGTCGCCGGCGCTTCGCTGGCGTTGGCATGCAACGCAGCGATGGCGGCCTGAATCTGATAAGGACCGGGCCGGCGCTGCAGCATCGCCTGATCCAGCAGTTTGTTGGCCTTGGCAATATGGTCGCGATTCCATCGCGCCCTGTCCTGCTCTTCCAGCGGCACCAGGCCGCCGTCCGCGTCGGCGCGGGTGTCGCGCCGAGAATCGTGAAACAGCATCAACGCCAGCAGCCCGTTCGCTTCGGGCTGATCCGGCATCTGGTCGCTCAGCAGCCGCCCCAACCGGATGCCCTCGCCACACAGATCGGCGCGAATCAGTTGCTCGCGCGCCGTGGCGGAATAGCCCTCATTGAAGACAAAGTAGATCACCGCCAGCACCGCGGCGAGGCGCTCGTCCAGCGCCTCTGCGGAGGGCACTTCATAAGGAATGCCCGCATCGGCAATTTTTCTTTTGGCCCGCACCAGTTTCTGTGCCGTCGTTGCCTCCGGCTCAACAAAAGCACGCGCAATTTCAGCCGTCGTCAACTGGCATAAGGTGCGAAGGGCGAGCGCAACCTGGGCCGACTGCGCCAGGGCCGGATGACAGCAGGTAAAAATCAGCCGCAGGCGTTCGTCGGCAAATGAGTCTGTGCTTTCGTCGACATGACCGGAAATTTCTGCAACCTGCGCGGCAATGATCGCTTCGCTCTGACCATCAATGCGGCTATCGCGACGCAACACATCGAGTGCGCGCCGCTGTGCGACCGTCGTCAACCATGCTGCGGGATTGGCCGGCAAACCATCCTGTGGCCAGCGCTCCAGCGCCTTGGCGTAGGCATCCTGCAACGCCTCCTCGGCCAGATCGAAGCTGCCGAAACGGCGGATCAATCCGGCGAGGATGCGCCCGCCGTCACGGCGGTAAATGGTCTCGATGGCGCGCGCCAGCATGGAGGCTCGTGTAGTCGCGCGCCGCGGGACTCAGCCTTGCGGCGGGGCCTGATTTTCCGTCTGCGGACGGATCTCGATCGATCCATTCAGCGCGGAAGGAATTTTTGCCGCCCACTTGATCGCTTCATCCAGATTCGGCACGTCGATCAGGTAGTAACCACCCAACTGTTCCTTGGTCTCGGCAAAGGGTCCGTCGGTCGTCAGTGTCTTGCCGTTGCGAACGCGTACCGTGGTCGCGGTGGAGATCGGGGCCAGCTCAGAGCCTCCACGCAACGCACCGGAAGCAGCGAGCTCGTTGGTGTATGCGTTATAGGCCTCCATCACCTTGCCGATTTCCGCTTCCGTCATGTTTTGCCAGGCTTTCTCGTCGCCATAAATCAGCAGCATGTATTGCATCGCTCTCTCCTTGGGTTGGTGGGATGGTGCACGATGTGCACCCCATGACGAATGCGGAATGGCGAAATCGACATTCGCCGCACAATCTTTTATAGGGTTAGCCGGAACTGAATGTGTTCATATTGCATATTGCTTATTTTTTAAGCGATTGTTCAATTGAAATGGGTCCGGAAATTGACATATCCGGCACTTTTGGCAATCATGCCATGGTTCCCATTTATCCAGCCCGAATCATGGACCAGCCCGCCGTTGTCAGTAAGCCCGCCAGCCCGTCGACTTCTCAACCCATTGCCATTCCATCGTCATGGAACAAGACTGCCGCCGAAGCGTGGCCGCTCGCTGAAGTCGAGGCATTGTTCGCGCTGCCGTTTGCCGACCTGATGCATCGCGCGC
Source organism: Betaproteobacteria bacterium (assembly GCA_016790625.1). GTDB lineage: Bacteria > Pseudomonadota > Gammaproteobacteria > Burkholderiales > Usitatibacteraceae > UKL13-2. The sequence continues at coordinate 17,718 of JAEUNB010000047.1, forward strand.
AGAGCGTGCACCGCGAGCATCACAACCCGAACAAAGTGCAGCTCTCCACGCTGCTATCGATCAAGACCGGCG
>JAEUNB010000087.1 GCA_016790625.1 Betaproteobacteria bacterium
GCGCTGTCGCGGCGCATACGCGCGGCGGTACTGTAGCTCGATTGTGAGGTGGAGTATCTCCACCTCACCGTCATTCAACGACTAGCGGCGCGGCCCGCCAAAGCGACCGCTACTGCTGCTGTTACCCCAGTTCGAGCGGAACTTGGCCGATACACCCTGGTTGGTCACCTCCAGCTCATCGACCTTGAAGGTTCCCGTGCGGCCATCGGTACAGCTGAAATTCCCGGCGAAATTGCCCAGGCGGCCGGACTGCACATAAGGCCCTTGGTAATCGCAGCGTATCTGGTTGTCGTCGTCGACCCGCAGCAGCGCGCTGTTGTTGTCGATGTACAGCGCAATATTGGCTGCGCTGATTTCGCGGAAGCCGGGACCGCCGTTGATATTCTTCAGCACCGTAAATGCGCCGACGTAGTTGTTGCCACTGCTGGTATTGCGCCAGGTTTGCCGCGTCACCACCTTGGAAACGGTGATGTCATTCACGGTGTAGTCGATCTTCAGTGAACCATTGGCCAGCGGTGAGAGCGAAACCGTGCCGACCTTCACGCCGGTAAACGCGGCCGGATCGAACGGGCTGCCCAGCCAGGTGCCACGTGTCTTGTAAAGATCGCCGCTGAAATACGGGGTTCCGTCTGCGCCGTAGGCATAGATATGAGTCGCCGGGGCGCCATACCAGACCGGCTCGCCATTGGGGCCGTAGACGAACAGGGTGACGAACGCGATGTCGTCCTGCTGCACGATATTCGCACCCCAACCGGATTCGGCCGGGTTGTACCAGAGGTCGGTCAGCGTGTTGGCCGATGCGATCGACGCTTGAATCGACAATGTTGCCATCGCGGCAACTAAAACCTTTTTGAGACACTTCATTTACTGCTCCTTGCGAGATAAAGTTCCGGCACACCTCCCGGGTGCGGAATCAAGTACGCCGCGCGGGTTGCCCATGGTTGGCCACGCGCAGGCGTTGACGTCCCTAATATGCGTCGCAGAATTTGTTGCTGCGCGCTACCATGTGCTGGCCATCGTAAAGAGTACGCGCGACTGGCGGAATGACTTTTTTTCGTGATACCTTTTCGGTATGAGTAGCCAATTCGATTTACGCCAGCTGCGCTACTTCGTCGTGGTGGCGGAAGAGCTCAATTTCCGTCGCGCGGCTGAGCGGCTGTTTATTTCCCAGCCGCCGTTGAGCCGGCAAATCCGCGAACTGGAAGCGGTACTGGGTGTGCAGCTACTGGAGCGCGATACCACCAGCGTGCGGCTGACGCCGGCCGGCACGGTTGCCTTGAAGCGCGCGAAAAAATTGCTGGCCGATGCCGAGGGCCTGCTGAGCGCGATGGAAACGGTGCGCAAAACTTCCGCCGCGACGATACGCATCGCCGCCTCTATCGCCATTCCGGTGTCGAAGCAAAAAGCGCTGCAGGACGCGTGGAAGATCGCGCTGGAGTCCGATGCGATCGAAGTCGAATTCGGTGAATCGAAAAAACTGCAACCGCGTGTGCGTCAGCATCAGTTCGATTTCGCCTTGCTGGGCGGACCGGGCGATTTTCGTGGCCTTGAATCGGAAGTGATTCAGACGCTGCCGCTGGTGGTCGCGATGGCGCATCACCATCCCGCCGCCAAAAAGAAGACGGTGGCATTGCGCGATATGCAGGGCACACCGCTATTCTGGTTCCCCCGCACCTACAACCCGTCCTATTACAACCACTGCGCGCGCGCGTTCGAGCAGATCGGTTTTACGCCCGATTATGTTTACGTCGCCCCCGGACAGCTGACCACACTGGAACGCATCAGTCATGGCGAAGGCTTCTCGCTGCTCACCACCGCGCAAACCGAAGTCAGCATCAACGGCGTGACACAACGGCCGCTCAAGGAAGGCCCAATGCTCGGTGTCAGCCTGGTTGCGACATGGCCCGCCGATCCGGATGATCCGAATAAGGCAAAGCGTGCCAAGCGATTTGCGGCGGCCTCGAAGCGGGTGTTGGCGGGACGCTAGTCGCTCACACTTTGGGCCGCATATTTCAACAAGGTGGTGCCTGAAGCCCAGTATCCATGCGCCTCTCGCGGCATATAGGCTGGAGAGACGCATGGATACTCGCTCGCAGGCCGATACCCTGTTGGAAATCATTTGACTACTTGAGGCTGCACAATAAGAAACGCCCCGGCTAAGCGGGGCGTTTCTCGTTACGGCTGCGGCTGCTTTACTTCTTCAAATGCTTGCCAAGGAATTTCTCCATCGCTTCGTAAAACTCGAAGCGATTTTCCTCATTGGCAAAGCCATGGCCTTCGTTGTCCTTTACCATGTATTCGACTGCCACGCCACGCTTCTTCAGCGCTTCCACCATCTGATCCGACTCGGCCTTGTTGACGCGCGGGTCCTTGGCGCCTTGTGCCACGAACAGCGGGGTTTTGATCTTGTCTACATGCATCACCGGTGATGCTGCGGCGAGCAGGTCCTTGTCCTTTTCCGGATGGCCGACCATCTCGTGCAGCATTTCCAGATACGGCTTCCAGTACGGCGGGATGGTACCCATAAAGGTGAACAGGTTCGACACACCAACGTAATCCACCGCGGCTGCATACAGGTCCGGCGTGAAGGTGATGCCGGCCAGCGTGGTGTAGCCGCCATAACTGCCGCCATAAATGCCGACGCGTTTCGGATCGGCGATGCCTTCCTTGATCAGCCACTGCACGCCATCGGTGACGTCGTCCTGCATGGCCTTACCCCATTGCTTGAAGGAGGCTTCCCAGAACTTGCGGCCATAACCGGTCGAACCACGGAAGTTCATCTGGAACACTGCGTAGCCCTTATTGGCGAGGAACTGCACTTCTGGATTGAAGCGCCATGCATCGCGCGCCCACGGCCCACCGTGTGGATTCACCACCACCGGCAGGTTTTTCGCCGGCACGCCCTTGGGCAGCGTGAGATAGCCATTGATGGTGAGGCCGTCGCGCGATTTGTACGAAATCGGCTTCATGTCAGCCAGCTCACTCTCGGGCAGCCACGGCGAAATATCGGCGAGCAGGTCGAGCTTGCTGCGGGTCTTGTCGAACAGGTAGCGTTTGCCGCGGGTCTTGTCGTTGAAAGTGGCAACGATGTACTTGTCTTCCGCTTTGTTGGTCGAGACGAAGGCAACTTCATAGCCAGGCAGCTTGGACTCGACCTGCTTGAACATCGCTTCCGATTCCTTGTCGAGGAATTTGCGCTCGCCCTTCCACGTTGTGTAGTTGACGGTGGTTAGCACCTTGCGCTTGCGCGACTGGCTCAGGCGATCGACATCGACGTCGGGATGTTCGAACAGCAACTTGCCTTCTTTCGCGGTCACCGGATCGAATTCGAAAATCGCTGCCTTGTCGCGGCCTCGATTCGAAGAGACATAAAGCTTCTTGTTGTCGAAGGTAAACATCAAGGGTTGAACGCCTTCCTTGAAGTTGGTGGTCAGGATGGGCTTGAACGCATCCGTTTCCTTCTCGCGATACATCAGCGTGGTGTTGACGCCGTCGGTGGTAATGGCGATGCGAAGCTTGCCGTCGTGATCGGTCATCCAGCCGGTGATATTGCCGGGATTCTGCGCAATCAGGGTTTCCTGGCCAGTGGCGACATTGGTGCGGAATACGTCGAACACCTTGGCATCGCGCTTGTTGTGCGACACGATGATGTTGCCGTCATCGTCGGGCAGGCCGTCAACGATCTGCGCGCGGACTTTCTCGCCCGGCGTCAGGTCCTTCAGATCCTCGCCCTTCAGGTTGACCGAGACGACGTGAAAATTCTCGTCGCCGCCGAAATCCTTCACGTACAGGATACGGTCGCCCTTCCAGAAATAGCCACCGATGTCGCGCGCGGTTTCACTGGTGACGCGCACCGTCGGGCCGCCGGCGAGCGGGCGGATGTGCACATTGAGGCGGCGCTCGTACGAGGTCAGCCAGGAAAGATATTTGCCGTCCGGCGAAATCTGATGGCCGGCTTCCTGCGGGTTTTTGAAAAAGTCGCGCATCGGGATCGGCTTCGCCTGGGCGAAGGCTGTCGATGCGCCGGTTACGGCGCCTGCGGCAACGGCGCCGGCAACCAGCGCGTGAATCATGGTTTTCATGGGAGCTCCTGGATAAAGTCCAGCCACAGTTGGCTGGAAGTGAAGCGATTCTAGTCACTAAAAGACACAAACGAAGTGTGACGCGACGAATTGCAGGAATCGCGGGATAAAGGCACACTTGGCTGGCAGCAATCAGAAGGCAACAACAAAGCTGCGGGCGGCAGTTTCCGCCGCAACGGCGATCACTTGAGGAACAGCGCGGGCGCTTGAACGCCTCGCTGTCATTGGTTCATGAATAAACGTGAATGTCCCTATTGCGACCACCCCAACCTGCCGAGCGCGAAGTTCTGCATTGCCTGCGGTGCCGCGATGCACCTGGCGCCGTGCCCGCATTGCGGCGCGGTCAACGACATCAGCGCTACCGAGTGCTATCGCTGTCACGGTGAGCTGACCCCGCCCGAGGCTCCTCAGGAGGTGACGGGCGATGCTGCACCGTCGGATCAATCCGCCGGTGGCGAGCCATCTGCAGAATTGGCAGCCGCAGAAGACCCATCGCATAAGCGTCCGTCCCTGCTGGTCATCGGCATCATTCTGGTCGCGTTTGCCGCGGCTTCCTATTACGCATTCCGTCAGCGCTCCACCAACGACGCACGTGCCAAACCTGCGCCTGCTGCGGCCCCTGCGCCTCAAGTCAGCGAGCCGGTTTCAAAGCCTGCGCCCGCACCGGTTGTCGAGGCGGTCATTCCTGCGACGGCAGCACCGGCGTCGGTAACGGAACCAGCTACTGCTCCGCCCGTCGCTAAGCCCGCTTCGGCGATCGCGAAACCGACCGCTCCGGTAGTGCGCGAACCCGCATCGCCGAATCGGGTGGTGCCAGCCAAAACATCCAAGCCCGCAGCACCCGCCCCAGCTATTGCACCTACACCGGCGGCCGCTCCTGCAACTCCCGTAACGCCGCCCACTTCAACTCCGCCCGTTTGTACCGAAGCGGTTGCCGCACTGGGACTGTGCAAGCCGGACAGCAAGGCGCCTGAAGCCAAATGATCATCAGGAGAACACGTATGTGTTGGAACAAAATCGCCGCCGGCGCGGTCCTGGCGTTGCTGGCGAGTGCGTGTGGCACCAGTCATGCGGCAACGGATTTCAAGATCGTCACCGCGCCCGAGAAGGACACGTATTACGCCATCGGTGCAGACCTGGCCAAGTACGTCGCCCCGGCCGCCGATATCAATCTCGACGTTGTGGCCACCTCCGGTTCGGCGGCGAACGTCAGGGCACTGCGCTCAGACCCGGGTGTGAGATTGGCAGTGATGCAGGCCGATGTTTACAAGGCTTTTGCCGATCGCGCTGCCGCGGGTAATGCTGAAGCCGCCAGCTTGATCAAGCCGCTGCGGGTCATCCTGCCGCTATATGCCACCGAGGCTCATTACATCGTGCGCGCGGACTCGGAGCTGAATTACCTGCACGAGATCAAAAACGCACGAATCAACGGCGGCCTGGTCGGCAGCGGCGCGGCGCTGATCACGCACACGCTTTATCGCCTGATGTTCAGCGCCGCGATGCCGGACGCCAACGCCAGCTTCCTGTCGAACGAAGAGGCGCTGGTGAAGCTGATCACCGACAAGTCGGTGGATGTGGTGGTGGTGGCTTCAGGTCAGCCGGCGCCGCTGATTGCCAACATGAAGCCGGAAGCGCAGAAATTCATCAAGCTGCTGAAGTTCGACCCCAATCATCCATCGAGCAAGCTGGTGCAGGGCGTCTATTCGCCCGCGACCATCCTGGCTTCCAGCTATCCCAACCTGCTGACCAGCGACTTCACCAGCGTGTCGGTCGGCTCCTTTCTCGTGACCTACGATTTCAGCCAGAAGGAGATCGTGGATCACATGGGCAAGTTCGCCCGTTCGCTGTGCCAGAACTTTGCCACGCTACAGGCGGAAGGCCATCCGAAATGGCGCGAGGTCGATTTGAGTCTGCCCAATCTTGGCCCGGGTTGGAGCTACTATGCGCCGACAGCAAGGGAGATTCGCGCCTGTGCGAGCAGCGCGGCAAAACTGCCGGCAAAGGGCAACAAGAAGTGCAGTGCCGAGGAGAAAATCCTCGGGCTTTGCAGCTAGGCGCACGACAGTCAGCGCTATTTGCGATCCGAAGCTTCCGCCGAGAGCACGTCACCCGGTCCGAACACCCAGGTGCGGGTTATGTGCAGGATGTCGGTATCGGCCTTGAAGCTGGCCGGGAACACATCAAAAGGGGCGGATAGCCGCACGATACGTTTGACCGCATCGACCAGAATCCTGTTGGCGTTGCGCGTGTGAATCTCGATGTCCTCGACTTCACCATTGGCCTTGATCGCCACCGTCACCTGCACGTATCCATGGATGCGGCCGGCACGCGCAGCCTCCGGATAGTTGATATTGCCGACGCGCTCGATTTTCTGCCGCCAGTTATCAACGTAGGTCGCGAAGCGATAGGCCTGAGTGCGTCCACCGACATATTGCCGCTTGGGCCGCTGCTGATAGGCCTGGTATTCCTTGGAAATCTGCGCTTCAAGGCGCGCGATCTCGATCGATTTCTGCATCAGGTCGGCCGCACTGACCGGATCAGGCGAACCTGAATCCTTTTGCGCGATTTCGCCCTGGATGATCTTGGCCGTGGACTTGGCCTGCGTCATCAGCGTCTTCATTTCCTGCTCGAGCTGCTTGACGCGCTCCTGCGCCTGCTTGGCGTTTTTCGCCGCTGATTGTTCGATCGGCGGCAGGGGCGTCGAGGCACGCAGCTTTTCGTCGGTATTGCCGCCGCCATCGAGATTGGCCTGCGCCAGTGCATCGGCCTTGACCGGTGCCTTGGCCGACTTGGAATTCACTAGCACCACTTCCATCATGTTGTGCGGCGGCGCAAACATGCTCGGATCGAACAGCTTGGCGCCCACCGCCAGAATCAGGAACAGGTGGAACGCCACCGACGCCAGTACAGATGACTGCATCGGCACCGATACGGCGATGGCTTTTTGTACCGACAGAAACACCGGCGGCGGGGGGAGGGCCGCCACCGCATCGAGTTTTTGATTGATGCGGGTATCGAGTTTTCGGGCAAATTCGCGCGGCTTATCGAGCATCGCGAGCTAGGCCATCACAGGGCGACAAAGCATGCCGCCATTCTAACAGGCAGCTATGCGGCCTGAGGCGTCTCCACCGCGTTTTCGGCCAAGGTAAACCGGCCGGAAATATCCCAGTAATCGAGCTCGCCGACATTGACCGTCACCGGCGTCTTCGGTGGCAACTCGGGGTTGCGGTCCAGCTTTACGATCAGCGGCAGCGCATCGGCGCGCACCAGTTCATCGCGGATCATCGTGCCGGGATACTGGGTAATACCTTCCTGCGCCAGATAGCGCAGACACCAGTAACGCTCCAGATTGCGCTGGAATTCGTTGTACGCGTCATAGGTCAGGTCGAAGCGGCGCGCCAGCTCGCTCAGTTGCGAAATCGAATCGCGAACCCGGCGCTGGTAGGGCGGCGTTTCGCCGCGCAGGAAGGCAATCAGTTGCCGCTGGTTGACCAGGTCGACATAGCGGCGCAATGGCGAGCTCGACCATGCGTATTGCGCCACCCCCAGGCCTTCGTGCGGCAAGGCATCGGTGGTCATGCGCGTCTTCATGTTCTGCTGCGAACGATAGATCGCCGCGACGCCGTTGTCGGCCAGCAGTTTTCCCCACTCGCTGTTGACGAAAATCATCAACTCGGACACGACGGTATCAATCGGGTTGCCGCGCTTGCGGGTGCTGATCGACACTTTCCCATCGACGATATCGAAGTTGTAATCAACGCGGTCGATTTCGTTTTCATCCTTGCCCCGGCGAGAACCCAGTGCCATTGCAATTCGGTGCAGCAGGATCAACTCCTCGCCGTATTCGCCGTCAGCACGGCCAGCGGCAATCGCATTTTCGTTAAAGTACTTTTCCAGCCGATCGATACGCAGGTTCTTCTCGATCTTTACCCGTTCGATTGCCGAGCGCGCAGAAAGCAACTGCAGATCTGCGGAAAATATCGTGTAGTAAGACACTGCCGGGCAGATGCGCCCTTCTGCCAGGGTGGCATGCGCCACGGCCGTGTCAGGCAGCATGGTGATCTTGTCGCCCGGAAAATAGACCGTAGACAGTCGCGTGTTGGCGAGTTTTTCCAGCGCGCCATCGCGGCCGAAGTACAAGGCCGGCGCTGCAATATGAATGCCGATCTCGACTTGTCCATCGCCGAGATGACGTACTGAAAAAGCGTCGTCCACCTCGGTGGTGGCGGCATCGTCAATGCTGTACGCGCATACGTCGGCGAGGGGAAGGTCGGCAGGTTCAACGGCGTCAATCTCACCCTGATATTGGCGGCCACGTGGAAAGTACTCGGACAGGAACTTGCCGAGGTGATATTCGTATTGCGCCGTATCACGATCTGGCCACGCGCCAGCATTGAAAAACAGCAGCGGTAGCGAAGTATGGGTTTCAGCTTCTGCTGCTTCGCAGGCTTTCACCATCAGCGTATTGCGGTCCGGTTTGTACAACAGCGTGTCGCGATGCGGCCTGAACTCGTCGGGCATTGCTCCTGCCTTCAACTGAGCCACCCAGCCGGCCATTTGCTCGGCTTCGCGCTTCTTGCGCTCAATTGAAGCCAATGCCGCTTTCAGGTTTTCCTCGGGCGCGGCCTGATAGCGACCTTTGCCGCGCTTGTAGAAATACATCGGCGCCGCGTGCAGCTTCAATGCCACGGCGGCCGCCTCGGTCGACGAAGGCTTGTGGCCGAAATATTCCTGCGCCATGTCCTCGCAACCGAATTCGTTGGTGCCGCACACTTCCCATAGAAAGTCCGGCTCGATCTGCGCGGCAATCTTTTCCGCTTCCGGCAGATACTGGTCCAGCGCGGATTCGAATCGCAATACCACGGCGTTCGCTTTGATCTTGCTGCGTTTGCCGGAAACCGATTCGATTTGCAGCGACGTGCCAATATCGGACATGACGTGTCCTACTTTGAAACCGCCGTCTTCTTCGTAGAACACATTCATGAATACAAAAAAGCGATAAGTGCCGGGATGAAAGGGAGGGCAATTATACCGGTCGCCCTCGCTTCTCCTCATGCATAATCGGTCTGAAAGGAGCGCCATGACACAGAGTTACCGCCACGGCATCGCTGTCGCGCCGCACGCCGCCGCCGCAGATGCCGCTGTCCATATCCTGCGCGAGGGCGGCAACGCCATCGAAGCGATGGTCGCCGCCGCCGCTACCATCGCTGTGGTCTATCCACATATGACCGCCATCGGCGGTGACGCCTTCTGGCTGATCCACGAGCCGGGAAAATCGCCGATTGCCATTGATGCCTGCGGCGCCGCCGCGCAGGGAGCGACGCTGGATTTCTACAAGCAGCAAAAAGTCGATGCGATTCCAATCCGCGGCCCGCTGGCCGCCAACACCGTGGCCGGCACCATCTCCGGCTGGGACGCGGCGCTGGAAGTATCGAAAAGCTGGCGCGGCAAAATGCCCCTGTCGATGCTGATGGCCGATGCCATCGGTCGCGCGCGCGAAGGCATCGTCGTCACGCGCAGCCAGCATGCCAGCACTTCGGCCAAGCTGGCGGAATTGAGCCCGCAAGCGGGATTCGCCGACACGTTTTTGATTGACGACAAATCGCCTGAAGCGGGATCGCGTTTCGCGCTGCCGCGCCTGGCGAACACACTCGAATATCTCGCCAAGGCGGGCTTGCAGGATTTCTATCGCGGCGATATTTCGCAGAGCATTGCCAAGGACCTGTCCGCCGTCGGCAGCCCGCTCACGCGCGACGACCTGACGCGCCACCAGGCGCTGTATCGCGAACCGCTGACGGTGAAACACACGGCAGGTAATCTCTACAACATGACGCCGCCTACACAAGGCGTTGTGTCGCTGCTGATCCTCGCGATACTCGACAAGCTGGGGTTGAAAGGGCTCGACCCATTGGGCGCCGAGTATGTCCATCTCTGCGTCGAAGCGACCAAACAGGCCTTCGCCATCCGCGACAAATACGTGACCGATCCCGCGCATATGAGTGTGCATCCGCAATCGCTGCTCGATGACGACATCGTTGCCGCGCTGGCGATGAAAGTGAAACGCGACCGTGCAGCGCCATGGGGGAAAAACGCCAAGCCCGGCGACACGGTCTGGATGGGCGTGATCGATGGCGAGGGCCGCGCGGTGTCGTTCATCCAATCGATCTACCACGAGTTCGGCACCGGCATTGTGCTGAAGGAAAGCGGCATCAATTGGCAGAATCGCGGCGCCAGCTTTTCGCTCGATCCGAATGCACTATTGGCGATCAAGCCCGGCAAAAAGCCATTTCACACACTCAACCCCGCGCTGGCGCTGTTCAGCGATGGCCGTGTCATGCCCTACGGCACCATGGGCGGCGACGGCCAGCCGCAGACGCAGTGTGCGGTGTTCACGCGGATCGCAAATTTCGGCATGAGTCCGCAGGATGCGATTGCTGCACCACGGTGGTTACTGGGCCGGACGTGGGGTAATCCGTCGGATACGTTGAAGCTGGAGTCGCGCTTCGATGCAGCCGTGTTTGAAGGACTGCGCGCGCGTGGACACGACGTCGAAGCGCTTTCGGAATTCGATGAGAGCGTGGGGCATGCCGGTGCGTTGATACGCACAAGAGACGGCAATCTGAGCGGCGGCTTTGACCCGCGCAGCGACGGGGGCGTGACCGGGTTCTGAATTAAAACCCAAGCACTGGCGCGCCGCTCAGGCCAAAAATGCCCGAAGCGCCGCGCCAGTGCTGGAGTTTACAAGCCGGTTTCGAACAGACGTTTTAGAGCAGTGCCTGTTTCTGCGCACCGATCAGCTCGACAATGCCTTTCTCCGCCA
>JAEUNB010000134.1 GCA_016790625.1 Betaproteobacteria bacterium
GCCAAGCCAGTCCACTGCGCCCACACGCCGAGTCCGGTAGCCAGCAGCAGCCACGCGCCACTCCAGCCGATGGCCGCGCCCTGCATGTCGGCTTCCAGCGTGCTGATGTCCTGCTCGAACTTGTGCATGAACCACGCCGTCATTAAGCTGGCGGCGGCGATCAACGCGCAGCCAACTACGCGATCGTTCAGCCACGGCGCGTCGTAAGTCTGGGCATACGTCACCGACCAGAAATAGCCTGCAGCCGCGAGTTGCAGAAAGATGGCGAAGCCGCGCGCCAGCGCACTCTTCTGCCGGCAGCCCATCCAGTAGATCGCCGCGCCTTCCAATGTCCAGAATGCGAACGTTGGATAGCCGTTGAAAGCGAAGTACGGCGCAACGGTGCCAAACACGATGGCCAGCGCCAGATGGGCTTCGGCCAGCAGTCGCATGTTCTCGCGCCGCCATAGCGTCCACGCCAGCCCGCCGTAGATCAGCGCCGCACCGAGCGCACTCCACGCGAGGATGTAGTCGCCCATGCCGCGCGTCAGCGCCGCCTGCATCATCGCCACGCTCATCGGCACGCCGAACACCAGCGTGCCATCGACCAGCCCTTTCAGTTCCGGCGGCTGGCGATGCGCGAACAGGATCGGGATCGCCAGATAGAGCAGGAAGAATGCGATCAGGAATGGCTCCACCGTGGCGAAGTGTTCGGGACGATAGGTGCTGTTGCCCCACAACAGCGCAATGGCGAAGGTAAACAGGAAGCCGATGAAGTTAAGTTCGCGCCAGCTCTTGAACCAGCTCGCGGCGAGAATCACCAGATTGAGCAGCAGGTAATACGAGAACAGCAGCACGTGATTGCCGCCGCCGGTGGAGGCCAGCACAGGCGCCAGGAACGCACCGAATAAACCGAGCGCGGCAAACGCGCGCGCGTCCATTTTTACCGCCAGCCACAAGGTCGCAATGCCGAGAGCTGCAAACAGCACAAAGCCAAAGCCCGGACCGATGATGCCAAAGGTCTTTAGCGCAAAGAACACATCGAGATACAGCAAGCCCATCGCGCCGCCCATCAGCACCAGCGCGTAAGTGCGGCTCGACTCCATCAGGCGGCGGCCGATGAAGAACATCACGCCACTGGCCGCGGCAACGGCGATGAGTCGCAGCTCCGGCGGGAACATGCCGCGTTCGTAGGCGAACTTGAGCAGGAAGCCCACGCCGAAGAACAGGATTACCACGCCCAGTTTGGCGAGGATATTGCCTTCCAGCTGGCGCTCGATAAAGCCGGGGCCTTGGGGTGCGGCAGGTTCCGGTGGCTTGGGCGGCGGGCGCTGGATTGATGCGCTGGCCGGTCGGTTGGCGGCGAGCACCGATGGGCTGCTTGCCGGTTTGGGTGTATCAGCCTTGGCGGGTTGCGCGGCTTCAGCGGTCGTTACAGGCTCTAGTGCATCGACAGGCTCGACATGAGCTGCAGCCATGGCTTTCGGCTTGTCGAAGACGCTGTTCGGCACAACCTCCTGCATGGCAGATGTCGGCGGCGTTTCGACAACGACATTACTCCCAGCCGGTGATTCCGTTGCCTGCCGCTGCGGTGCGGTTTCTGCGGCGGGCGCAGGGACCGACGACATTCCAGAATCTTTCTCAAGCCGCGCAAGGCGCCTCTGCACATCCTCCAGCGTCCTTTGCGTCGCCGCGAGGCGTTGCTCCAACTGGCTCGTCTTTACGTCGGCGGTCGCATTACTGCCTTTCCGGGATAGCAGCAAACCGGCCATCCAGCCGATCACCGCGCCCCACAGCGCGCCGTCCCACCCGCCAATGGTGGCGCCAGCAAACAAACCCAGTACCGCTCCCCAGAACCACATGCTCAGTCAGTCCTTTTCATTCGATGGAGATGCAAAACTCAAGCACTGGTGCGACGCTTCAGCCAAAAATGCCTGAAACACCGCGCCAGCACTAGGGTTTGCTCTTTTTGCTCTCGACTTGCAGCAATTGCAGATCCTTGTCGCGCATCGCCACCAGCAGCGCCTCGCCATTGTCCGCCACGCGCAATTCGCCGTAGCGCGCCGGGGTGAAAACGGTACCGGTGCCTTCCTTGAAAAACCAGGCATTAGTGACGATGCGCACATTCTGCTCGCGCACGCGATAGCGGATGCGTGATTCGTCGGCAGCCAGCGTTTCTCCCTCGCGCCAGAGCCGCGCAAATTTGCCGATGTTGCGCGCGTCGCGCTTCACCACCACATAGCCATCGCTGGCGAACCATTCGGCCGGTTCACCGGCGCGACGGGGCCGCGCCATGGCGTTATCGGGCAACACGTCGCGCGACAGAGAAAATCGCAGCGCCATGTAATCGCCCTGCATCAGCGATCGCGGATCGACCGGCGCCAGTTCCAGCATCACCACCTGTCCGCTGTCGATCAATTGCTCGCGCTGCCAAACCGTGACATTGACCGCCCCCAGGGTGAGCAGCAGGCCCGCGGCGATAAGCAGGCGATGGAGCACAGCGTTCATGTGGCCTCCCTGGAAAACCAGCGGCGATGCACCCACCACATCGCAATCAACGCTGCACCGGTCAGCGTCAGCACGCCAGACTTGGCGAGCAGCGTGAGCGACATCTGGTAGTAATAGGCGACAAGCCAGGCAGGCAAGGCCAACAGCGCCAAGCCGGTCAGCGCACGGCGGCCAGTGGCGAAGGCAGCCAGCAGAACCAGCGTCGAGGCGATAAGCCCGGGCGCACGCCAGGAAACGGCGATGAACACGACGGCCGCGATCAGCGCTGCAG
>JAEUNB010000189.1 GCA_016790625.1 Betaproteobacteria bacterium
CGAGCAATGCCAGCGCGAGGGCGTGGTCGATTTCGCCGAACTGTTGTTGCGCTGCTACGAGTTGTTGGGCAGGAACGAAGCCTTGCTGGGACACTACCGCGAGCGCTTCAAATTCATCCTCGTCGACGAATTCCAGGACACCAATCGTCTGCAATACAAATGGATCCGGCTGCTGGCCAGCGGAGGTGCGGCCATGTTTGCGGTCGGCGACGACGATCAGAGCATTTACAAATTCCGCGGTGCCGAGGTCGGCAATATGCGCGATTTCCAGCGCGACTTTGCCGGCAACAATGTGGTCAAGCTGGAGCAGAACTATCGCTCGCAGGGCAATATCCTCGACGCTGCCAATGCGGTGATCCAGCACAACAAGGATCGCCTCGGCAAAAACCTCTGGACCGAGGCCGGCAAGGGTGAACCGATCCGCGTGTATGCCGGCGCGTCGGATAACGACGAAGCGCAATTCATCGTCGATGAAGTAAAGGCACTGAATCGCGCAGGAACCGCGCTGGTGGATATGGCCCTGCTGTATCGCTCCAATGCGCAATCACGGGTGCTTGAGCATGCGCTGTTCCGCGCCGGGGTTGCGTATCGCGTTTACGGCGGCTTGCGATTTTTCGAGCGTCAGGAAATCAAGCACGCGCTGGCCTATCTGCGGCTGGCGGCCAATCCCGATGACGATGGCGCGTTTTCGCGTGTGGTGAATTTTCCGCCGCGCGGTATAGGTGCCCGCTCGGTGGAACAAGTGCAGGAGCTGGCGCTGCGCTACAACCAGTCAATGTACGCCGCCGCCGCGTCCGGCATCGCCAAGGGTGAGATCAGTGGCCGTGCAGCTTCAGCCGTGGGGGCGTTCCTGAAAATCGCTGAGAGCCTCAAATCCTCATCGACCGCCGTGTCGCTACAGGAACTGGCGGAAGAGTGCCTGGAGCGCAGTGGTCTGCGTGCGCACTACCAGACTGAGCGCGAAGGCGCCGACCGGTTGGAGAATCTGGCCGAACTAGTCACCGCCACCGCGCAATTCCAGGAAGAGTACGAGGGTGAAGATACCGCGCTGGTTGGTTTTCTGACGCATGCCAGTCTCGAAGCCGGCGAGCATGAAGCCGGCGTGAACGAAGATGCCCTGCAACTGATGACGGTGCATTCCGCCAAAGGACTTGAGTTCCGTGCCGTGTTCCTCAGCGGGCTTGAAGAGGGATTGTTCCCGCACGAAAACTCGATCAGCGACATGGATGGCATGGAAGAGGAGCGGCGCCTGATGTATGTCGCGATCACGCGTGCGCGCGAGCGGCTGTACCTGTCCTACGCCGGCCAGCGCATGCTGCACGGGCAAATACGCTACGGCATCGTTTCGCGCTTTGTCGATGAAATTCCCGCGCCATTGTGCAAGTGGATCGTGGTGCCGGAAAAACAGGCGGGCTATCTCGCCGGGCAGCAGATGTATCCGGCGGCGCGCAACACCGGTGGCTACAACGCCTCACAGAGCTGGGGCAATCGCTACGGCCCTTCGCGCCAGACGACGCAGGATGCCGACTACGGCCGCGAAGGGGCACCCGATACCAGCCGTGCGAATTTTGAAACCTCGCGTCCCGATGCCTATCCATTCGCCGTCGGGCAAAACGTTACTCACGCCAAGTTCGGCGAAGGCGTGGTGGTGAATTTCGAAGGCCGCGGACTGGATGCGCGGGTGCAGGTCAAATTCCGCGACGAAGGTGTGAAGTGGCTGGCGTTGCAGTACGCTAAATTGTCCGCAGCCTGATATTGAAAATCCAGCACTGGTGCGGTTTTCCGGTCATTTATGGCTGGAAAGCCGCGCCAGTGCTGGAGTTTTATCAAATTACGCGGGAATCACACTCATTCATCGTCATCGAATAGCGCCACGCTGGATGAGGGTTCTTTCTTGCGCGCCTCGTCGAGTTTTGCCTTCAGCGCATCGACATCCTTGAAAAATTTCTCCGGCGTACCGGGTTGCTTCAGTTGCAGAAATGGCGGCAGCAGCTTGGCGACAATGCGCTGCGGCTGCGGACGATCGGTGTCGAAACGCTCGGCGATACTCGCGCCGATGCCGATCGCCACCAGCACGCCGATGATCGTTCCGGCGATCCGTTTGCGGCGTGGCACGACAACGCTCAGGTGGGCGAAGATCAGCGCGCCCATCAACACCGTCGCGGCACTTTGCGCAATCAGCGACGGCAGTTTCCATGTCAGCGCGTAGGCGACAAAATCGGTCGCATCGTCGATCAGCTCGATACCGAGCAGGAACGCAAACACGATCAGCGCATGGCGCAGGAAGTGCGCGTGGCTGGCGACGATTCGCGTGATCAGCGACCAGACGCCGGCCCAGGCGAGGATGCCCAGCGGCAGGAAGACACCCGCCGCCAGATATGTCGCGACCTTGAACTCGCCGGTCTGCTTGAACCAGGCCGACAGCAGCGACATAAGCATGACGACAGCCGCGCAAATCAGCAGCCGTCCGCCATCGCTGCCGAGAAAACTGGTCGCAGGTGGCGCTGCCATCGCCAGCGCGGGCGGTACGGCGAAGGCGCGTGTACGTACGCGCAGCGTGGTCTGGCCGATGCGGATGGATGCTTCGCTGCCGACCAGCATGCGCGTGCTGCTTGCGGGTGAATCGGAGCCGGCAGGCGCGTTGGCAACCAGATCCTCGATCCAAAGCGCGCCGTCGCCGTCATAACCGATTCGCAGATGCGCCGGCGCAATGTACGGGTCATCGATGATCAGGTCGTTGTCGTAGCCACGGCCCACGGTCAGCGCGCCATCGTGCACGCGCTGCCGCGACATCACGGCTCCATGGCGGTCGAGCTGCTCGACCCAGAATGGCTCGAAAGCTTGCGTGTTCATCGCCGCGCTCATGGGGCCACCTTTATTTCCGCCAGCAGGCGTTGCGCAAAGCGCATCGCGTTGGCGTAACTCACGCCCGAGAGCGACAGTGTCATCACCGCCGCTTCGTTGTTGCGATCCTGTGTCACCGCCAGCAGCGTGGTGTTGTAGAGTCCTTCGAGGTCACGATAGGCGCTGGCGCACCAGTAAACGCGAAGCCGCGGATGCGCGCCGTCATTGCCGGCGATGAACATATCCTCGTGGCAGGACGGCGGCGTAAAACGTTTTGCGCTGGAGCCGTCGCTGGATACGCTGACATGCTGCGAAATGAAGTTGGCAAACTGGAAGCTGTTCAGCTCCGCCGTGGTGTAGTGGGCGCGGGCAAGGCGGATATTGCCGGTATGCAGATCGCCGGCGATAAACAGATAGTTCTGCATGCTGCAGTAGGAGCTGTCCCAGCGCGCGCGCGGTTTCGGCTTGGCATCGGCGTTGGTGCCGGCGCCGCAGGTGAACCAATCGGCGGCACTTTCCAGTATTTGATACGGCCCGTTGGCGGTTGCCTTGAAACCCTTGCCTTCGAGTGCCGAATAAAGACCGTCCTGCCATTCGACCAACTGGCGCGTGACTTCGGCACGCGTGAGTTTTCCGGTCAGCGCTTCCGGCAGTCGCGGCCGCGTCAGCAGCGCGGCGGCGTACTTCACCGGCACCAGGAAGCTGACCTGCTCGGCGGAAATCGCCTTGGCGACATTGACGCCGGAGATGCGCGATCCGGCAGTCAGCGTGGGGCCGCCACTCATGCCCGGATTCATCGGCCCGGAAAGATGGATGCGCTCGCTGTAGCTGCGCTCGACCAGCCCGCTGTAGTTGCCCTCCATCACCGCGAAGCCGATATCCAGCGGATTGCCGAGACTGAACAGCCGTTCGCCGCGCGGCAGGCTACCGGCGACCGCGCGTGGATCGAATTCAAAGTAAGTCCAGCCGCCGCGATCAAGCTGTACCAGTGCGAGGTCGTTGATCACATCGAACGACAGCAGCTTCAGCTTGCCGCGCGTGCCGTCGGCGGAGACGTACTCCATGCGATAGGTTTGCGGCTCCATCGCATGCTGTGAGACGACGTGATAGTTGGTGATGGCCAGTCCATCGGCGCTGATCAGGAAGCCGGAGCCGGTGGAGGATTTCTGCGAGGCGGTGTTGACCAGCGTGCGAATCTGCAGCAAGCGTGGTTTGGCATCGCGGTAGATCGCCTCAGCAGTCGCGGAGGGCGCCGCGGGTGCGGCTGGTGGGGTGGTGTTTTTCGCTGCAGGTTGTGCGGCGGCATTTCCAACGGAAAGCGCAGCTAGCGCCGTGACCAGCAACATGCAGCGAAGGCCGCCGTCGCGTGCCGGTTTCAGAGAGAAAGACATTTTTTTCCAGTGATTCAGATATCAATGCTAATTTTACATGGCAGAGGCGAGAGCCCTGTGTGACAGTTGAAACAACAACGCCCGCAATTGCGGGCGTTTTGCAGCGAAAGACCGTGATGCAATCAGCTACGTAAATCCCCGTTCTGGCGAATCACGGCGATATCGACGTACTTGCCGCCATGACGGAAGCCAGGCTTGAACTCGACCACGAAGCCACCGGTATCGACGCGGCCCATCGCCGACAGCGAACGCTGCAACGATTCGCGATTCACATCCTTGCCGGCCTTCTTGATGCCTTCCACCAGCACCTTGGCGGCGATGCACGCCTCCAGCGCCGTAACCGACATGATTTCGTTGTTGCCATCGGCGGTCCAGGCCTCGGTGCATTCCTTCACCACCGGGATGGACGTTTGCTTGGCGGTCGGTACCGTCAGCGCTACTGATACGCCGGCGGCATCCGGTCCCAGTGCCTTGGCGATCTGGCTGGCACCGGCGAAGGACAGGCTGGTGACCATGTATTGCTTGTTGGCGGCCTTCAGTTTCTTCACCATTTGCGCCACCGGGGCGTACAGCGTGGTCACCACCACGATCTGCGGGTCGGAGGCAATGATTTGCTGGATGCTGGTGTCGATCATCTCGGCATTGCGCTGGATCGCCACACTAACCGGCTTCTTGCCGAATTTCTCCAGCGATTTGGCCACCGTCTCGAAATTCTGTTTGCCCACGGTGTCGTCGTAGTGCAGCACCGTCACACGCGTGGTGCCCAGGTTGCCCCAGAAGTTGATGATCTTGTCGATTTCGTCGGCGTAAGTGGCGCGCACGGTGTAGACAAAATCGTTCTGCTTGCGAATCGTGTCGGCGCCGGTAAATGGGGCGAAGAACGGTACCTTCTTGTCCTTTACCGTCGGCATTGCGGGAATGCTCAACGTCGAAGAGGCATAGCCAAACAGCGCCACCACGTTCTGCTCATCGACCAGCTTCTTGGTGTTTTCGCCGGAAAGCTTGGTGTCGTTCTTGTCGTCCAGTGTAACCAGCTTGAGTTTGCTGCCACCCACGCCGCCGCTGTCGTTGACTTTCTTGAAGTAGGCCAGCGCACCTTTGCGGATATCGTTGCCGAGGTCGGCATTGCCACCGGTGAGCGGGGCCGATTGGCCAATGACGATGTCGGATGCGAATACGGATGAAGCACATGCCGCCAGATTAGCTGCCAGCAGCAGGGGGAGAACGAATTTCATGGTTGCCTCGAAATACGGTTGCGTCACCGAGCCCTGTCGGGACGTTAATAAAAGCTTACTAAGAGATATCACGACGTTATATCGGTGTTTCTCTTATATGACTTTCTTCGTATTCGAGTAATTGATGTTCGTCAGTAGGCCTATGCCTACTGGGGGAAACCGCGATTTTGGCTTTTCAGATGGGCAAATCAGTCGCGGAATACCTGGCGGTAGCTGGTGAAGTGGGCGATGGCGTAGATCGGAAACGCCACCAGCAGGCCCAGCCCCCAGGTCAGTGTGCCAATGAAGAAAATGACCATCATCAGCACGCCGAACATAAACAAGGGCAACAGGTTGGCGATAAACGCGTAAAAGGTCCAGCGGAGCGCGTGCCCCGGACGCATGTCGTGCGTGGCGAGCAGCGGCGTGGCGAACCACAGGACACCCTTGATCAGCACCAGCAGGCCGAACCCCGTGAACAACAGCCACGTCTTTCCCTCCATCGCTTTTGCCAGCGCCGGCATATCGGGCAAGCCGTTGGCAGCAAACGTAATGCGCGGAAAGCCCAGCAAATCGAGAAAGAAAACCACGACCAGTTCTGTCAGCAGCGTGATTGAGCCCAGCGTGACCAGCGCGCGGCCATTGAAACGGAATCCGCCGAACAGCTGTGCAACCGTGAACGGCCGGTCTTCCGCTTGCTCGCGCGCGGCCAGCACAAAGCCGGCAAACAGCGCCGGCTGAATCATGATCATGATTGCCGGACCGATGGCGGGAATGAACAGGCAGCCGATGGTAACCAGGAACCACATCGAAGCGAGCGAGATCCACGAGCCTGGTCGCGCGAGGAACATCGCGAAAGCCTGTTTGATCCAGGTAAATCCGCTACCGGCGGAAACGTCGATAACTTGCATGATCGATCAGGAAAGAGAGTTGATCAGTGCGGCATTTGCCGCCGCATGTTCAATGTGATGCCGCAGCAATCGCTCGGAAAACGGGTGGTCTTTCGGGTGCGTCAATTCCGAATCGCGCGGGAAGTGATGATAACCAAGCCGGCCCAGCCAGGTACGCATCACGGCGGCACGCAGCATCTGCGGCCACGCCGCGCGCTCTGCGGACGTGAAGGCACGCACCGACGCATAGCCCTGCAGCAGTGCACGTGTGTTGGCTTCGTTTAGCGCCGCCTCGGGATAAGCCGAATAGTCCAGGCACCAGTCATTCACCGTGACCGCAACATCGAACATCAGCTGCTCTTCGCAGGCGAAGTAGAAGTCGATCATCTGCGGCGTGTGATGCGTGCCGTGATCGTCCCAGAGGATATTGTCGCGGAACAGGTCGCCATGAATCACGCCGCGCGGCAGGCCGAGATTGTCGAATCCGGATTGATATGCCAGCTCAGCGGCCAGCAGCGTGTTTTCGCGATCCGACAAATGTTTGGCGAGATCGGCGGCATAACTTTTCCACCACATGAGGCCGCGCCAGTTCGCCATGTGCAGCGTGAAGGATTGCGCGGCGGCATGCATTTTCGCCAGCGCAGCGCCGACCGCGAAGCAATCAGCCGGCGCAGGATGCGCTACGTCGCCGCCCGAAAGGCGTGTCACCAGCGCGGCGGGTTTGCCATGCAGTGTGCCGAGCACCACGCCATCGCTGGTTTTCAGAGGCGCCGCGCAGGCGATGCCATTGGCATGCAGATGCAACATCAGCCCCATGTAGAAATCGAGATCGGCGCGCGGAATCTTCTCGAAAATCGTCAATACATAGCGGCCTTGCGTGGTGGTGACAAAGAAATTCGAGTTCTCCACGCCGGCGGCGATGTTCTGGAAATCGATGATGTCGCCGACGTGATACGGCGCGACAAACGCGCGCGCCTCCGGGACCGATACGGGGGTGAAAACGCTCATTGATCGAGACTAAATTTGTGGGCCGAAAGAGCCTCTCGCCCCTCAGGGGAGAGAGGTGGGAGAGAGGGGTGGGGTTTAGTGCCGCAAAGTTCGCTGCGTGACGCCAGGATGGCGCGTGAATCAACAATCACCACTCCGCCACCACCCACATTGGTACCGCAATCTTGGTATCGGGCCCATCAATGCGCGTCCACTTGCCCTCACCTTTTTCGTCAACCAGGTAGTACGCAGGCCCGCTTTCAGGTTGCACCCGTTGCTTGTACATCCTGCCTTTGATGCGGAACTCCTGAATCGTGTCGGTGCCCGACCTGCGCGTGGTCACGACACCATCCAGCAGCGATTCGCCGGCTTTGACTTTAGATGGCGAGGGCACGGTGTCGATTACTTCAGTGCCTTTCGGCTTGGGTCGCTCCTGGCTTTGTGCGCTCGCGATCAGCGGAGCTGCAGTGAGCGTCGCAATAAGAGCAAGTAGAAATTTACGCATGGTGTTCACCTCAATCGTGATGGCGTTGTCTGGTTGTCCAGCCTACAGCGTCATCTCAAGCGCACGCTCGCCCGGGTTGGGCATGAAGCTGCGGTTCGCGTAGTGCTCGAAAATCGCATCGACCACCTGCTGGGGGTCGTCGATCACCTTGAAGATGTCCAGATCGGACGCGCTGATCACTTTTTCGTTCACCAGAGTCGTGGCAATCCAGTCCACCAGGCCCTTCCAGAATTCGCTGCCGACCAGGATCACCGGAATGCGGCGCACCTTGCCGGTCTGGATCAGCGTCAGCGCCTCGGTCAATTCATCTAGCGTGCCGAAGCCGCCCGGCATCACCACGTACGCGCCGGCGTGTTTTACGAACATCACCTTGCGCGCAAAGAAATGCTGAAACGATAGCGACACATCCTGATAGCCGTTGCCGCCCTTTTCGAACGGCAGCACGATGTTCAAACCCACGCTGGGGCTTTTCCCCGCCAATGCCCCTTTGTTGGCCGCTTCCATGATGCCGGGGCCGCC
>JAEUNB010000194.1 GCA_016790625.1 Betaproteobacteria bacterium
AACCGATTACCTTCTACATTGCACCCGAAGTGCCGGCGAAATGGCGCAAGTACATGAAGCAGGGCATCGAGGATTGGCAACCTGCATTTGAGAAGGCAGGATTCCGCAAAGCCATCGTCGCGCTCGATCCACCGAGCAAGAAGGATGACCCGGACTGGGACCCGGAAGACGCGCGTTATTCGGTGATCCGATGGGTGGCACAGCCGGTGGCCAATGCGATGGGACCGTCGGTGCACGATCCACGCTCGGGCGAAGTGATTTCGGCGCACATCATTTTCTGGCACGACATCTTCCGCGTGATGGAGCAGCTCTACTTCATCCAGGCTGGTGCCGCCGATCCGCGTGTTGGCAACCTGCCCTTGTCAGAGGAAGTGATGGGCGAACTGCTGCGCAATGTCGCCGCCCATGAAGTCGGCCACACTCTTGGATTGCGCCACAACCATCGCGCCAGCACTGCATACACCATCAAGCAACTGCGCGATCCAGCTTTTACCAGCGCCTATGGCACGGTGGCCTCCATCATGTCGTACGGCCGATTCAACTCGGTTGCTCAGCCCGGTGATGGCGTCACCAATTTTGTGCCGAAGATTGGACCCTACGACAACTTTGCCATCGAGTGGGGTTACAAGGCGCTCGGGAAAACAACTTCGGATGAAGAAGTGCCCGAACTCGATCTGATGGCGGCGAAGCAGATCGACCGGCCTGAGCTGCGCTTCGGCGGCGAAGACCTGGTGTCATTCTTCGACACCGACGTGCTGATGGAAAACATCGGCCGCGAGCGGGTGGCTGCGACCAAATTGTCATTGGCTTCGCTGGAGCGCGCGGCCGCGCGCCTGATACCGGCCACCACCAAGCTCGGCGAGGACTACGCCGTCCTGCAGCAAACCTACAGCCTGCTGATTAACCAACGCGCCAACTATCTCAGCTCGGTGGTGAAACAAATCGGCGGCGTGCGCGAAACCCGCTACATGGGTGGACGCGGCGGCGATTCGATCGTGCGCACACCGAAGGTATATCAGCAGGCAGCCATCCGCTACCTGTTGGACGATGCGCTGCAAACGCCGAAGTGGCTGGCCAAGCCGGAACTACTGAATCGCATCCGTGTATTCGATGTCGCCGGTCCGGTAATCGCATCGCAAATCAATCTACTCACCGAGATGATGTCGCCGGTGCGGTTTCGACTGCTGGAAGATGCGGAAATGGCGGCCAAAGGCTCCGGCATGAGCGCCAGCCGGTATCTCACCACCCTGCAAAAGGGCGTGTTCAGCGAGCTGAACCAATCACGACCGGTGATCGATGTTTACCGTCGCGAATTGCATAAATCCTATATCGATCAACTCAAGGGCTTCTCGGGCGAAGTGCAGCGCGTGACCAACATGACTTCGTTCATGGCCTTCACATTGAGCGAGCTGTCGATTGACCTGCGGCCTGCCGCCGTACAGGCCTTGCGCGATTTGCAAGCCGACATTCGCAGCGCAAAGCCACGCGTGACCGATACGCCGACGCGCCTGCATCTGGCGCATCTGGATCGCGAGATCGAACAGATACTGAAGATTCGCGGTAGCTAGGAATGAAAACAGCAAACAAAAAAGCCACCCGCAGGTGGCTTTTTTGCTTTCAACGAACTTCGCTACGCTGCAGTACTTTCCTTCGCATAGCTTTCCATCGGCGGACAGGCGCAAACCAGATTGCGATCGCCGTAGACGTTGTCCACCCGCGCCACCGGCGCCCAGTACTTGCGCTGCCTGAGTGTGGCCACCGGAAACGCCGCCAGCTCGCGCGCATAGTCGTGCGCCCAGTTGTCGGCCATCAGCATCGCTGCGGTGTGCGGTGCATTCTTCAGCGGATTGTCCTCGGCATCGACCTTGCCCGCTTCTACCGCGCGAATTTCTTCGCGGATCGCGATCATGGCGTCGATAAAGCGATCGAGTTCGTATTTGCTCTCGGACTCGGTCGGCTCCACCATCAACGTGCCGGCGACCGGGAAACTCATGGTCGGCGCGTGGAAGCCGTAGTCGATCAGGCGCTTGGCGATATCCTCGTTGCTGATGCCGCAGGCATCCTTGATCGGCCGGATGTCGAGAATACACTCGTGCGCCACCAGGCCATTCTTGCCGCTGTACAGCGTCGGATAGTGCGGCGCCAGGCGCTTTGCAATGTAGTTGGCATTGAGAATCGCCACCTGCGTTGCGCGCTTTAAGCCCTCGCCGCCCATCATCAGGATGTACATGAAGCTGATCGGCAAAATGCTGGCCGACCCTTCCGGTGCAGCCGATACCGGACCGACCTTCTTGTCGCTTTTCATCGGATGGCCGGGCAGGAACGGCGCCAAGTGTGAACGAACCGCCACCGGACCAACACCGGGACCACCGCCACCGTGCGGAATGCAGAAGGTCTTGTGCAAATTAAGATGAGAAACATCGGACCCGAACTTGCCGGGTTTCGCTGTCCCGACCAGCGCATTCATATTGGCGCCGTCCATGTACACCTGCCCACCGGCGGCGTGAATGATGTCGCAGATTTCGGTGATGGCTTCTTCAAACACGCCGTGCGTCGAGGGATAGGTGACCATCAACGCCGCGAGACGATTGCCGACCTCGGCCACTTTCGCTTTGAGATCGGGCACATCGACATTGCCCTGGTCATCGCAGGCAACCGCCACCACTTCCATGCCGCACATCTGTGCCGAAGCTGGATTGGTACCGTGCGCGGAGGTGGGGATCAGGCAAATATCGCGTTGCGTCTCACCACGTGAACGATGATAAGCACGAATCGCCAGCAAGCCCGCGTACTCACCCTGCGCACCGGAATTCGGCTGCAGGCTGACTGCATCGTAGCCAGTCACTTCGCACAGCGCCGCCGACAGGCGATCGATCAGCTCGCGATAGCCCTCGGTCTGATTCTCAGGCGCGAACGGATGAATATTGCCGATCTCGGGCCACGTCACCGGAATCATCTCGCTGGTCGCATTCAACTTCATGGTGCAGGAGCCCAACGGAATCATCGCGCGATCCAGTGCCAGATCCTTGTCCGAGAGGCTGCGGATATAGCGCAGCATTTCGGTTTCGGAGTGGTACTGGTTGAACACCGGATGCGTAAGATACGGGGACTTGCGTGCCAGTCCGGCAGGGAAGGTATCCGGCAAGCCGGCGGCTTCGATGTCATCGACGCTGAACGATGCTGCAGCGTTGTTGAAAACATGCCACAGCGTTTCGACATCAGCGCGCGTCGTCGTTTCGTCGAACGACAGGCTGATGATGTCTGCCGTCACTTTGCGGAAATTGAGCCCGTGTTGCACACCGCGAGCCAATACAGCTTCAGTCGCATCACCCGTCTTCACAATGATGGTATCGAAGTAGTGCGGCAGCGGACACGTAAAGCCCAGCTTCTTTAGCCCTTCCTGCGCGATGCGCGCAAGGCGATGCGTGCGTTCGGCAATGCGCTTCAATCCGGCCGGGCCGTGATAGACGGCGTACATGCTCGCCATCACCGCCAGCAGCACTTGCGCGGTGCAGATGTTGGAGGTCGCTTTCTCGCGGCGAATATGTTGTTCGCGCGTTTGCAGCGCCAGGCGCAAGGCGGGATTGCCCATCGCATCCTGCGAAATGCCGACCAGGCGGCCGGGCATATTGCGCTTCAGCGCATCCTTGCAGGCCATGAACGCGGCATGTGGGCCACCGAAGCCCATCGGCACACCGAAGCGTTGCGCGCTGCCGACGACAATGTCGGCGCCCCATTCGCCCGGCGCCGCCAATAGCGTCAGCGCCAGCAGATCGGCAGCGACCACGAACAGCGCACCCTTG
>JAEUNB010000203.1 GCA_016790625.1 Betaproteobacteria bacterium
GACTGCCCCGACTTGGCTTCTGCATCCGGATCAATATAGCGAACGAAGAACAAGCCTTTCGAGCGATCGCGGTCCTCAACGGTAAAACCAACACGATCAAGTGCCAAGCCAACACGGCGCCAGGCGCGATCAAATGGCTCATTTACTTTAAGCGGGCCACCCTTGTCCTTGTCGAACGACGCAGCGCGTACTGCACTCGCAGCAGCGGGACTGCCCGCTGGCGCGGCGACTGCTGATGAGGCAGCCGCATAACCAAACTTGACCATCAGCTTGGTCAGCATTTCTGCCTCAAGCTCCTTGTCCGCCGCGCGTGGCTGCCAAGCGGTGCTATTCTTGTCAGCGTTGGTATAGACCTCTTCAACACCGCGATGGCTAATGTAAACCTCGGTGGTGCCGGCTTCCTGCCCGGACTCTAAGCGGGTGCGGAATTTGTCGCGATAGCCGGTTTCATACAAGCCATCCAGGAAGCGTCCCACTGTGTTACGGATAAGGTCTTGTGGAATCTTGGCGCGATTTTCCGCCCAGTCTGTTTCCATGATGCCGGCTTCCGGGGTTTCACGCTTCAGTGCAAAACCGCTTTCAGTCCAAAACTCGCGAACCAGCGGCCACAACTTGTCCGGGGTCGCTTTCACCACCAGCCAACGTTGCTCGCCGGCGCGCTCGATGCGCGCGTTGTCCACTTTTGGAAGAACGGTGGTGCTGCCAGCAACCGGTACATTGCCGCGCTCGCGGTTATAGGTTGAGAAAGTCGTTGCCTTCGCATCCGGAATGACAAAACGGTCATCCGCCACAGGAGAGGTCAGATCAGGCGGAACCTCCAGAGACGGAATCTTTCCGCCTTGCGAGCGGTAGTCGGTCGACTTGTTACCGGTGAAGCTGCAGCCCGCCAGCAGCAAGCCGGTGACCGCAGAGAAAATCAGCAAGTTTCTTGACAGCATTTAGGCAAATTCCTTTACTTGATCGAGACTACCCGCAACTTTCATGGCTTCCAGCAACTGGCCATGGAATTTCGGATCAAATGGAGTGAGCGGGAGACGAATACCGGTGTCAATCAAACCCATCTTGTGGAGGGCCCACTTGACCGGAATTGGATTGGACTCCAGAAACAGCTGATTGTGCAAACCCAGCAGCCGGTTATTGATTTCAATGGCGCGCGCACGATCTCCTTTCGCGGCCGCCACACACATCTCATGCATAAGCTTGGGGGCGACATTCGCCGTCACAGAAATCGTGCCATGTGCACCCAGGAACATCAAAGCCAGCGTGGAAACATCTTCACCGCTGTAAACAGCAAAATCTTTTGGTGCTGATTTCAAGAGATCAGCACCACGCGCCATATTGGCCGTTGCATCCTTTATACCGACAATGTTTGGAATCTGCGCCAGACGCAGCGTCGTCTCCGTCGACAAGTCGGCAACGGTACGGCCAGGTACGTTGTACAGGATCACCGGAATATCGACCGCCTCGGCAATCGCCCGAAAATGACGGTACTGCCCTTCCTGCGTCGGCTTGTTGTAGTACGGCACGACAGACAGCGCGTAATCGGCGCCTACCCGCTTTGCATGCTCGGTCAGGTGAATCGCTTCCTTGGTGGAGTTACCGCCGGTGCCAGCAATCACCGGTATGCGTTTGTTGGCGAACTCGACCGCCGCCTTGATCAGTTGTCCATGCTCGTCGAAATCGACCGTCGGCGATTCGCCGGTCGTGCCGACAATGACGATGCCATCGGTGCCTTCCTGCACATGCCAATCAATCAGGGATTTCAATCGCGCAAAATCCAGCGCGCCGTCAGGCAGCATCGGGGTGACAATCGCCACCAAGCTTCCGGTCAACATAGGTACATGAAACAAAAAGGAGAATTCACTATTTTAGCATTTATCGGCCAGACGACCTCCGACAACCCTATTGCGAAACCCTGCACGCGGCGATTCTTTGCACCACAGCGGGCCGGGGTACGTCCTGGTAGCCGTTTTCATACGCAACAACCTGCAATTGGCCCTTGACGACGTCCAGCAGTTCGCCCGGTTGGAGAAGGAAGTCTGGATTGGATGGGCGCCCGTACTTTTCGTTTCCCACTGCAAAAGTCTCGTAAATCAGCCATCCATTCGGATCGATGGCCTGTAAAAGCCGACTAAACAGGGGTCGGAAAAGGTAGTTGGTCACGACAATCCCGGCAAAGTTTCTTCCCTCGAATGGCCATGGTCCAGCCTCCAAGTCAGCCAAAACAAAATCCACGCCCATCATCAGCGCACCCACCGGCTCACGATCCACGGCTGTGACCGGATGACCTCGGGCGGCAAACCAGTTGGCATGCCGGCCGCCGCCACAAGCAACATCAAGCACTGAACCGCTTGGCGCAACGTCCACACCAAAACGAGTAACCCAGGCAGAGGGCGGCAGAGCCGCGAGGTCTTGTGTCATGTGAGGCATCATCGCCGCATGATACCTTCTGCGATAATTCCCGAATGAGTATGCAGATCTGGGATATTTCACAAGCGCTGCGCAGCGGCATTCCGGTATGGCCGGGAGACACCGCATTCGAGGAGGCGCGTACTTGGCAGCTCTCCCCGGATTGCCCGGTGAATGTTTCCCGATTCTCGCTCTCAACCCACACCGGTACCCACGCTGATGCGCCATTTCACTATGACGCAGACGGCCTGCCCATTGGCGCCGTCGGGCTTGATCCCTATATCGGCGCATGCCGTGTCATCGACTTGCACCACGAAAATGGTCCAATCGTCACCGGACAGCTTGCTCCTTATCTCGCCAATGTGCCTCAGCGAGTGTTGATCCGAACCTATAGCCGGGCACCGCAGTCGGAGTGGGACGACAATTTTCGGCCGATCACGGCGGAGAGCATTGAGTTGCTGGCCTCCGAAGGGGTGATGCTGATCGGTACCGACACACCATCACTGGATCCGCAAACATCAAAAACCATGGACGCACACCACACAGTTCGCCGCAACCGGATGGCAATCCTGGAAGGACTGGTGCTTGACGAGGTAGCCGCTGGCGACTACGAGCTGATTGCACTGCCGCTCAAACTGGCAACGCTAGACGCATCGCCGGTGCGCGCCATTCTCAGGCGAACATTGTGAGCATCGACCGCAAAGACTGCGAAACCCGCGACCGCAATGACCCGATCGCATTCGCGCGTGAGCGATTTTTGCTGCCGGATGCCGTTATTTACCTGGACGGAAACTCGCTCGGCGCACTGCCGAAAGCAACCATCGAACGGTTGAAGCATGCGGTTGACGATGAATGGGGCAAAGGACTTATCCGCTCGTGGAACCAGGCCGACTGGATTAGCCTGCCGCGTAAATTGGGCGCGCGCATCGCTGCGCTACTTGGCGCCAAGCCGGACGAAATCGTTGCGGCCGACTCGACCTCCGTGAATCTGTTCAAACTGCTCTCGGCGATGGTCAGTCACGTATCAAAAGTGTCGCCGTCTCGTCGCGTAGTTCTTTCTGAAGCCGGCAATTTCCCGACCGATCTTTACATCGCTCAAGGAATACTCAAGGCTTATGGTGATCGATTCGAACTCAAGCTGGTTGACGCCACGGAGATCGAAGCCGCACTGGGTCCGGATGTAGCCGTAGCATTGCTGACTCAAGTTGACTATCGGACAGGTCGCTTGCATGACATGGCCCACGTCAACAAGGTCGCGCAACGTAATGGCATACCGATCATTTGGGACCTAAGCCACAGCGCGGGAGCCGTCCCAATCGATCTCGCCGGCAGTGGCGCGCAACTGGCCGTGGGCTGCGGCTACAAATATCTGAATGGCGGTCCGGGTGCGCCAGCATTTCTTTACGTTGAGGGAAGCCTTCAATCGCAGCTGGTTTCGCCGCTGACCGGCTGGTTTGGCCATGCGGCTCCATTTGATTTCATAAATGAGTATGAACCCGCTGCAAGCATCGATAGATTCCAGTGCGGCACGCCATCCGTACTCGCCATGCAGGCATTGGACTGTGGTCTGCAGACGTTTCAGGGTGTCGCGATGGCTGATGTGCGCGCGAAATCACTCGCACTATCAGACTTGTTCTGGCAACTAATGGAAAACCACTGTCCAGACTTTGGCTTCTCATGCGTGTCGCCTCGTAACCGCTCGATACGCGGCAGTCAGCTCTCGTTTGCCCATGAGCAGGCATACGCGGTTATGCAGGCGCTGATCGAACGAGGCGTCATCGGCGATTTCCGCCAGCCTAACCTGTTGCGATTCGGCTTCACCCCCTTGTACACCCGCTACGTCGATGTTTGGGACGCAGTGATGGTTCTGCGCGATGTGATGGAACAGAGCGCGTGGCAATCTACCCGCTTTCAGCAGCGGAACAAGGTAACCTGACTCGATTGGAACGGGAATATGCCTGAGACTGCAACCATCAAGATAGATTTCGACCGTCCGAAGATTCAAGCACGGCAATCAAAAATGGCAGTTGGCGAGGCTTGGGCGAAAGTTTTCGCCGAGCCATCGCAGGCCGAACGCGTAAGGTTGAAAGCACACATCAAGCAGATGCTGACTAACCAGAATGCAGTGTTGGTCTCGCATTACTACGTGCATCCTGATCTGCAAGACTTGGCGGAGGAAACCGGTGGCTGCGTATCGGACTCGCTCGAAATGGCCCGCTTCGGACGCGATCATCCCGCCAAGACCGTGGTGGTCTGCGGCGTGCGTTTCATGGGAGAAACCGCAAAGATCCTCAATCCAGAGAAGCGCGTGCTCATGCCCGAACTCGAAGCAGAATGCTCACTGGACTTGGGCTGCCCAGCCGGCGAATTTTCGGCATTCTGCGATCAACATCCGGATCGAAAAGTGGTGGTTTACGCCAACACCAGCGCCGCGGTCAAAGCACGAGCCGACTGGATGGTGACCTCCTCAATCGGCCTGAAGATCGTGGCCCACCTGCATGCTCAAGGCGAGAAAATTATCTGGGCGCCGGATCGTCATCTGGGTGCCTACATCCAACGCGAAACCGGTGCTGACATGCTGTTGTGGCAAGGCTCCTGCATCGTGCATGACGAATTCAAGGCGTTTGAATTGGAAGAACTGCGCAAAGCACACCCACGCGCCAAGCTGCTGGTGCATCCAGAGTCGCCAGCAGCGGTGGTCAAACTGGCCGACGTAGTCGGCTCCACCACTCAGATCATCAAGGCCGCACAGAACCTGGATGCGACCGAATTCATCGTTGCCACCGACAAAGGCATCTTCCACAAGATGAAGTTGGCCGCACCGGGAAAAACGTTTATCGAGGCACCCACTGCGGGTAATTCTGCAACCTGCAAGAGCTGTGCACATTGCCCCTGGATGGCCATGAACGGGCTGGTGAATCTGGCAAACGTCCTTGAAACCGGCAAGAACGAAATCCTTGTCGACCCGCAAATTGCAACGCGCGCCAAGAGATCAATCCAGCGCATGCTGGATTTTGCCAAAGGTCTGGATTTGGCGGCCCCGCAAGTGCGAGGCATGCCTGGCGCCGCGTCGGGAGTCGGTCCGGCCTGAGTGCATAGCCAATTCGCCTGACAAGATTTAACATGCATCAACGGCGCCTATGTGACTTGAGCCACAGCATGCGCCTAGTGCGATTGGGTTAAACTGACTCATCGCTCCACGGAGACCCGGTTCGCGGGCACGCGAACGTGTAACGCAATTCATATACAGAACAACAACGCTGCGCCACGTCCAACATGAACGAACCCGCTACCCGAAACGGAGCAGACGGCAATCAAGCCGGCGAAATTGATCCGGCAACCTTGGCAGAACTGACCCGCGCGCTGTTGCCCTACCTTGGCCCTTACTCCATCACGACCGTAAAGCGGGCGAGCCGTAGCACCAACGATCCGCAGGAAGCGGTGCGCATGGTAGCTGGACACATTGAAGATTTGGGCAAACGTGAGCTTTTCCTCAAAAGCGCGCGCCGCATCATTAGCAACATTCGCGCGGCGGAAAACAGTGTTGCGCCAGCCGTTACGGCGCCCATCAGCAGCCAGCAAAACACCGGTGGGCGCCCGGCGACGCCGATCACCCCCGAACTCATGCAACGAGGTGAGGCGGCACTTGCACCAATCATTGGCCCTCTCGCAAGTGTGCTGGTGATGCGCTATGCCAGCTCCTCCGAGAATTCACGCGACTTTTTCGAGCGCCTTGCCGGGCATTTGCGCAGCGCCGAAGAGCGGGACTCTTTTTTCCTGAACATACGCAGCGGCAGTCCCGTGGCCTCCGCGTCACGCTAATCTGGAGTGACATCATGGGCCTGCGGCTCAAATTCAATCTGATTCTGCTCGCGGTATTTGCCGCCGGATTTGTGACTATTGGCGTTGTCGCTGAACGCTACCTCGAACGGCAGGCGCTTGATGACGCGCAGCGTGCCGCCTTGGTCGTTTTGGATGCCCTTGGTTTTTCGAACCTCGATCCGCGCATTGCCTCCGGCCTGGGATCAAGAATTGTCGAAATGAAAGTACGTGAATTCGGCGCCGAAGACAGTCTCAGCGGAATCGAGGCCCAGGTGGCACAAAAAATCAAAGGTGTCTCCAGCGGCCAATTGGCGGAGGTCATCACCACTGGCGCTGGTGACAAGCGCCTCGCCGTTGCGCGGACCATTCGCACACCCGAGGGCGCTTCCCGCGTACGTCTGGCCAACGTTGATCTTTCACCCGTCCTTGCCACCGTCAACATCGCCCTCACCACGCTAATGAGCTCGATCGGCGCCGTGTTTCTAGCAGTCTTTGTTGTCCTCAACCTGATGCTGGACCGGATGATTGTGCGACCGGTAGCCGAAATGGCGCTTCAGGCAGACGCGGTTTCCATCGGCAATTTCTCGATCCCCGAATTTGCGCCGAAATCAAAGGACGAGATTGGCGTGCTCGGTGTCGCATTCAATCGCATGCGACGCAGCACGGAAGAAGCGATCAAGCTGCTGAAAGACGCGAAGTTCTGACTGCTAGCGCCGATATATCGCGCTGGCTTGGTAGCGCGTATCGAGATGGCGTAGTCCGACCAGAATAGCCGCACTGACCGGCAGCGCAAGCAAAACACCGAAGAAACCAAAAACTTGGCCAAACGCCAGTAGCGCAAAAATCACTGCCACCGGATGCAAACCGATGCGGTCGCCCACCAGCCAAGGTGTGACAAGAAAGCCTTCGATCAGCTGGCCGATACCGAACACCAACCAGACCATAGCAACGCCGGTTATCGACGGAAACTGCATCACTGCCGCAATCGTGCCCAACACCAGTCCCGTACCGCTGCCTAGGTACGGCACAAACACCAAAAGTCCGGTAATCAGCCCCACCGGTAGGGCAAAGTTCAGTCCGGCCAGCCACAAGCCAACAACGTAGAACACCGACATGATCAGCATCACGCTGACCTGCCCGCGCAGAAATTCCGACAGCACTACATCGATTTCCCGCGACACCGTAACCACCGTCGGGTGAATGCGCCGCGGGATCAGGCGGTCCACGGACGCGACAATAATCGGCCAATCACGCAGAACGTAAAAGAGCACTACCGGTATCAGTACGAGGTTGATAAGAAATCCGACAACCGCGAGACCGCCAACGCCGACGGACGAGAATACTTTCCTCGCAATACCGGAAGCGTCAGTCATGTTGTCCGTCACAAACTGGCGAAACGAAGATGGATCGAGATTTACCTCAACACCCAGTTTTTCGCTGACCCAAGGCACGACTTTGGTTTTGAGTTGCTCGGCAAAATTGGGCAATTGTTCGCCCAACTGCAGAATTTCCTTGTAGAACAATGGCAAGACGATCAACAGCAGTAATACCACCGCCAGAATCAGTGCCAAAACCGCCAGCACGGTACCGAAAGCACGTGAGATACCCTTTGACTCCAGGCGAGTCACCAGTGGATCGAAGATATAGGCGAGGATGCCCGCCGCCAGGAACGGCGCCAGAATGGGTGACAACAGCGACAGCAACAGGCCCAGCCCCACCAGCGCAAGTAGCATCACAGCCATGTTCCAATTCAACCAGCGTGGCGGACCACCGTGTTGCCGATCGCGGATTCGGGTCAGGAAAGCAGGCGTTACATCGTGCGCGTTGCGCGAGGGACGGTGGCGGGCCATTTCCAGTAAAATTACGCTCTGTTCGATTGGTCGTCACCAATCCTAACCCAATTCCCGCCATACGCCGTGTTCGCGGCGCCACCCGCCCGTCTGCCAAATGAATAATTCGCTTTCTCCCCTGACCTACAAAGATGCGGGCGTCGATATCGATGCCGGTGATCAGCTGGTCGAGAACATCAAGCCATTCGCCAAGCGCACCCTGCGCCCCGAGGTACTCGGCGGCATTGGTGGTTTCGGCGCCCTAGTCGAGGTATCAAAGAAGTTCAAGAGCCCGGTAATGGTGTCGGGCACTGACGGTGTTGGCACCAAACTCAAGCTCGCGTTCCATCTCAACAAGCACGACACCGTCGGCCAGGATCTGGTGGCGATGAGCGTGAACGATATCCTGGTGCAGGGCGCTGAGCCGATTTTCTTTCTCGACTATTTCGCCTGCGGCAAACTCGATGTAGCGGTCGCGACCGATGTGGTCAAAGGCATCGCTTACGGCTGTGAGCTGGCGGGCTGCGCGCTGATCGGGGGCGAAACGGCGGAGATGCCGTCGATGTATCCGGAAGGCGAATACGACCTCGCCGGCTTCGCGGTAGGCCTGATGGAAAAAGACGCGGTGATTACCGGCCGCAATATCGTTCCCGGCGACGTTGTTCTGGGGCTCGCCTCCAGTGGCCCGCATTCCAACGGCTATTCGCTGATTCGCAAAATCATTGATCGCTCCGGCGTCGATTTGCATGCGGCAAATAACAAGCAACTCGCGTTGGATTTGCTGGCGCCGACACGAATTTACGTAAAACCGATGCTGAAATTGCTCGAAACGCATCCCGGCATGGTGAAGGGCATGGCGCACATCACCGGCGGTGGGCTGACCGAGAACATTCCGCGCGTATTGCCGGAGGGCGTCACCGCCGCCGTCGATGCCCAGTCTTGGACACGACCCGCCGTTTTCACCTGGCTGCAGGAGCAGGGCAAGGTGGATGACGCCGAGATGGCGCGCACCTTCAATTGCGGCATCGGCATGGTCCTCGTCGTTGCCCCGGAGCATGCGGCGATCACTGCCGAATTCCTCGCCAACGCAGGCGAATCGGTGTTCACCATCGGCAAAATCCGCGCTCGCGCAGCGGGCGAGAAGCAAACAATCGTTGCTTGATTCGACTAGCAAACCCCAGCATTGGCGGGCCTTTCGAGGCATTTTCTGCTGCAGAGCCGCGCCAGTGCTAGAGTTTTCCGGGAAATCCAGAGAGCCCGCATCCGCAAAGCCAATGAGCATGAAATCCATCGTCATTCTGATTTCCGGTCGTGGCAGCAATATGGAAGCGATCCTGAAGGCGGCGCTGCCGCTGGAAATTCGCGCGGTGATCAGCAATCGCCCCGACGCGTTGGGCCTGACGACCGCAGCAGCTGCCGGCATTGCCACGCGTGCGCTGGATCACAAACAGTTCGCCTCACGCGCTGATTTCGACCTGGCTTTGACGGCTTGCATCGACGAATTTTCACCGGACTTCATCGTGCTGGCGGGTTTCATGCGCGTGTTGACCGAAACTTTCATCGACCACTACCCGCGCCGAATCATCAACATTCACCCCTCGCTATTGCCCAGCTTCCCCGGCCTGCACACGCACCGTCAGGCGCTGGACGCCGGCGTAAAGATTCACGGCGCCACGGTTCATTTCGTCACACCCAAGCTTGATCACGGCCCGATCATCATCCAAGCTGCCGTACCCGTACTGTCGGGCGATGATGAAGCTTCACTCGCAGCTCGCGTCCTCACCCAGGAGCACACGATTTATCCGCAGGCGCTACGCTGGCTGGCGGAGGATTGCTTGGAATTTTCTGCCTTGGATGTCGTCCAAATCAAACGGCGTGACGTTTCTGCCAGTAT
>JAEUNB010000213.1 GCA_016790625.1 Betaproteobacteria bacterium
ATTGAATACACGCTCGACAATATGGGCAACCGCACCTACGAGCTTGCGATCGACCCCGCGAATGCGCTCGCGAGGAAAAGTAAAAAGGAAATGGACACGCTTGGGCGACTGTGGAAGACGTACATGGGGGCGGACGCCAGCACCGGATTTGAAGGCTACGCCACGACCAATACTTACGATGGCAATGGTAACGCTGCAACAACCACAGATCCGCTTAGTCGGACCGTTACCAATAGTTACGATGCCCTCAATCGGATGATGCAGGTGAGCGTACCGGCGCAGGGCGGGGTTGGGCCGGCACACGTCACCAACTACGACTACGACAGCCAGGACAATTTGACTAAGGTCACCGAGCCGGCTACACCGCATCCCAGCGGCAGCGGTACGTGGCGGCGCGATACCACCTATGACTACACCGGTTTTAACGAGGTCAAGACACAGACTTCTAAGGACACCGGCATCACGAACTTTACCTACGACGCAGCCGGTAACCTGAAAACCAAAGCAGATGCACGCGGCATTTGCGCCACCTACACCTACGATAACCTCAACCGCGTCACGACCATCGGTTATGCCGGTACCTGTAACTCGGGCTCGCCCACCGAAAGCGTGAGCTATGTCTACGACACCTGCACCAACGGCAAGGGCCGGCTGTGCAATGTGACGGACAAGACCGGGGTCACCAGCTACAGCTATGACATCAAGGGCCGCGTCATCGGCAAAGATCAAACGGTCGATTCCATCACCCAATCCGTCGGCTACCAATACAACGCGGCGGGCCAACTCGAGACGGTAGTCTTGCCGTATTACTCGGCCAAGATCGGCTACACCTACGTCAATAATCGTATTCGCTCGGTCACCTACACACCCGGCAGCTCGACCACGGCTACCGTCATCGCCGGCTGCGTGGACCATGAGCCGTTTGGCCCGGTCAGCGATTGGCGCTGGGGCAGTACCGACTGCAACTCCACCAACCCACACATTCGGCTGTTTGATCTCGATGGTCGCGTCAACCAGATCGCCAGTGCCAGCGGATTGAACGCCAGTAAATTTACCTACGACAGCGCCGCGAGAATCTCCGCCATCGAATCGCTCACCGGCCTGAACGGCAGCGTGGTGCCCGCGAAAAGCTTTACCTATGGCTACGCCGATCCGTTCGACCGGCTGACCAGCCAGACACCCGGCATGGGCAATGCCGCGCAAACGCTGGGCTATGGCTATGACGGTATCGGCAACCGCCGCACGCTTTCCACCTCCGCACCGCCGCCCGGCCTGATAAACGACAGCCTGGTCATTACTTACGGTGCCGACAACCGGCCAACTCAATGGAGCAGCAACTTCAGTGGACTCACCACACTGAAAATCAACGCCCTTGGTCAGCGGCTGAAGAAAGACTCCGCCACCACCGGCATCACCCGCTTCGTTTACGACGAGAGCGGCAAGTTGCTGGGTGAATACGACAACAATGGCTTGCCTATCTTCGAGCACATCTGGCTGGGCGACCTGCCGATCGCGGTGGTGCGAAATGGCGGTATTCATTACGTCCACACCGACAATCTCGGCTCGCCGCGGCAGATTACAACTACAGTGGGGTACACGGTTTGGACGTGGGAAAACACTGACCCGTTCGGCAATAACGCGGCTAACGAATTGCCGAATGGCGGCAATATTCCGTTTCAGTACAACCTGCGGTTTCCGGGGCAGTATGCGGATAAAGAAACCGGGACGAGTTACAACTACTTCCGAGACTATGATCCGCGGACCGGGCGGTACGCGCAATCTGATCCGATTGGGCTAGCGGGCGGGATCAACACTTTCGGGTATGTACGGGGTACTCCTCTAAAACGAATTGACAAGTTTGGTTTGGCCTCCGAATTGGCATTGGGCAGCTGTTTTGCCGGCGGTCCGCTGAACCCTGTGTGTGATGCTGCGATTGTAGTCAATGTATGCAAATGGGTTGGTATTGGCACAGTCTCGCTGGCCGCAATGACTATCGGCGGATCGTCTGATAAGCCGAAATCAAATGTGGTAAGTTTGCCATGCGCAAATTCGAATCCATCACAAAGCAATTCATGTGGATCACCTGACGACTATTGCGCCAGAAATGCGCGACGTTTAAACGCGGAGCGAAATTTCCTGCTCGACGCGCTGGCACTTACCGGGCCAATGAATGATCCGGAAACGTCGATTGCAGTAAACAACGAAATCATTAAGTTCAATCGTGAGGTAGCAGACCACAATCTGCTCTGTAAACAACTGAAGGTATTGCCGCTACCGACTATGGGTGGCCGAGGGTAATAGCGATGCCTACGATGGAGATTTCAATAAACGGCCATTCAGTCGGCATCGCCGGCGGGGATGATTTCGATGTCATAAGCTTCGGTGTTATTAGTGGCGACGAATCACTAAAATCGACGCTACTACTGACAGGATACAAAAAGGCAACGAACGAACAATACGAATGGCTTAGGGCACTTTTGGCGTCGAATGACAATGTAGGCGTCGTGGTCAGGAGATACGGCCAACGGTCATCAGCCCCTTACCCATGGTCGGTGCCCGTTAATAACGGTAAAACCGAAACCAGAATAGTATCTCCTACCAGCTTAGAGCTTGCAGCGACAAGTGAATTCACTGCGGAGCACAACGCGCCATTCCCCTTCAATATATTTATCGGCAAGCAACAACAAGTTTTTGCTGCGGCAGACATCAAGTTCTCTCTTCAGGTAACCGTGACTTGGCATCGATCTTATGACAAGTGCAAAGTGGAAATTTGGAGTGCTCCGATTGATGGGGTCGGACGAGCGCAGTTCCACGTTGCATTGCCGTTAGATTGGGATCAACCCTTCGAGCTAAAGCATAGAATTTAAACTGCGCGAAAATCAAAGGGTCCACTCTCCGAGTTTGCTAAAGAGGGTAGCAAATAGGTGGAATAAATAGGGTCAGACACCAACTAGATTTCCCGCTAGCCCTTTCACAGCATAACTCGTCATAGACCGCCATTCCATGAGCCTTTCCAGCCACTTTCCCCCTGAAACCCGCGCCAGTCTTTGAGTTTAATGTTCTCCGAACGCAGTTCACTTCCATACGCCATGCACTCAATCCGCTATCGCTTTCTCGCCACCGCTATCACGCTCGCGCTGTTGCTTTCAGCTACTACCGGCCATGCCGACAATGCCACCCATACTTTCGACGCCAACGGTCGTCTGTATCAGGTGATCGGCCCTAACTGGACCACCACCTACACCTACGATGGTGCGGGCAACGTTACCAATGTGGTCAAAACCACGACGGTGTTCAGCCTGCTATCCGTCGCCTCGCGAAAAGTGCATGGCACTGCGGGAAATTTCGAAATCCCGCTCGACACATCCGTTGCAATCGGCGGCGCAGTTTCGATTGAACCTCGCGCCATCGGCGCCGGTCATACGATCGTTTTCAAGTTCAATTCGCCGATCACCAATCCGGGCACCGCCATTGCTTACGATAAGCTGGGCGCGCAGATTGGCTCGGCGACCACGGCCGCCTCAGGCAACGAAGTACGTGTCACGCTGACGGGCAGCACGCTCAATACAAAGCGCGTTCGTGTTGAGGTCAGCGGAGTCAACGGTGGCGGCACCGTGTACTCGGTCGCGATGGGATTTCTTTTGGCTGATGTGAATAGCGGCGGTTCGGTCAATAGCATCGACAAGATTGCGGTATCCGCGCGTTCAGGGCAGTCGGTTTCCATGAACAACGCGCCTTTCGATGTCAACGCAAGCGGCGGCATCAATGGTAGCGACATCCTCACGGTAAATGGCCAAATGAGCATGGTGCTGGAGAGTCCTTGAAAAGCCCTGCCATGTTTCTGGGGCTGACAAGCTTTGATGCGCCTAATTTTCGAGATTGAAGATCATGAAGAATTTCCCAAATAAAATTGTCATTGCCCTCTCCGCCCTTGTTTGGGGATCGTTTGCGAACCCGGTTGCGGCGGCGATTACCATCTATTTCACGCCGGGCGCGTCTTGCAACAGCGCGCTTGCTCGCAGTGGGGCAGCGGTTGGCCGGGTTGCGTCTGGCGTTGCCAATCCACAAGTATCCGTTTGCATGACGGCGACTACCGAGTCAATCTGCGGAGTAACTCTTTATCTGGAAGCAGACGCCGCGAAGGAGAGCGGTTTCTTTCAGATCGTCGGCAGAAAAACAGGGACAATCTACCCCGACGACAATCTTGAAAGCTCGCGCGGCGCAGTTGCGCTGAAGTACCCGCTTTCACGAGAGGATTTCGGTGGGATACGCCCCGAACCGGCTAAGCCATACCCGCCTGCTGCGGATCAATTGCTCACGACGTTGACGATTGCACCTTTGGCAGCCGCGAAGGCGGCAAATTATTCGATTCGCGTTGCGACGGGGTCGATGGCTGTTGTTGCGAAAGCGGGAAGCTGCGAAACGACTGAGGCAGTGCCGATCAGCGGCTCGTTCGTGGTGGAGCGGCAGTAGTCAATTGCGCGTGGCTCGATTCGTTGAAGGCGGTTGGCGCCTTCACCTTTGGCTGATCGTGTAGCTCAATGCATTTGGTCGAAATTCTCGGGACTGATGCACCGCCTCAATGCATCCCCACGCCCCGCGCCAGAAAATCCGCTGCCAGCTGCTCACCCGATAACGGTCTGCACATGTGGAAACCCTGCGCTTCGTCGCAGCCTAGCTGCTTCAGCATCTGTAGCTGATCCTCCGACTCAATGCCCTCGGCCACCACGCGAAATCCCAGGCCGTGCGCCAGGCCAACGATGGCGCTGACGATGGCTTTGTCGTGGCGGCTCTGTACCACGTCGCCGACGAAGGAGCGGTCGATCTTGATGCCGTTGAGGTGTAGCAGCTTCACATAGCCCAGCGAAGAGTAGCCGACGCCGAAATCATCCAGCACGATGCTGTTGCCGTTGCGCGTGACCTGCTCCAGCACCTTGCGCGAGGCATCGGGTTGCGAGATCAGCATGGTCTCGGTCACTTCCAGTTCCAGCATGCCGGGTGCGACGCCGCGCTCGCGCGCGCAGGCGAACAACTGCGCCGGCAGCTCGGGCGTGATCTGCCGTGCCGACAGGTTGACCGCGACCGGCAGCGCCGGCAAACCTTGCTCGCGCCAGCTGGCAATCTGCGCGCAGGATTCCTTCAACACCCAGTGGCCCAGCTCACAGATCAGGTCCGATTCCTCGGCGATGGCAATGAACTGCGCCGGCGGCACGCTGCCGAGCTTGGGATGGGTCCAGCGCGCCAGTGCTTCGACGCCGGTGATGGCGCGCGTCTTCATGTCGAACTTGGGTTGATAAACCAGCCGCAAATCGTTGCGGCCTATGCTTTCGCGCAGGCTGTTTTCCACCAGCAGCCGATCACGCACGCGCTCGCTCATCACCTGCGCGTAGAGGCAGTGGCGCGCGCGGCCCTCGCTCTTGGCTTCGTACATCGCGGTATCGGCATAGAGCAATAGCGATTCCGCGTCGCTGCTGTCGTCCGGGTAAACGCTGGCGCCGACGCTGCAGGTGATGCGCAGCGCGCGGCCTTCGACGGTGAACGGCGGCTCGAATGCGGCCACCACATTTGCCGCCATCTGCTCGGCATCGCCGGGCTGCCGCACATGGGCAATGATCAGGAATTCGTTGCCGCCGATGCGCGCCAGCGTGTCGCCTTGGCGCATCAGCGATTCCAGCCGTGTGCGCGATTCGCGCAGCAACTCGTCACCCCAGCGCCGGCCGACCGAATCGTTGACGGCCTTGAAACGATCGAGATCAACGTGCAGCACTGCAACGCTTTCGCCGGCGCGCCGCGCCCGCTCCAGCGCCTGCTGCAGCCGATCCATGGCAACGGCGCGATTCGGCAGCCCGGTCAGCGCATCGCGGGTGGAGAGAAATTCGGCGCGCCGTTCGGCGGTGCGGCGCGCGGTGATGTCGGTGGCAGTGATCATCAGGCGCACCTCTCCCTCCAGATCAAAGGATTCGGCCGACAGCAACAGTTCGATCACCTCGCCGCTTTTTTTGCGTTGCCGGGTATCGAATTCGCGCACCGGCTGGCCATCGCGCAGCAGGCTGATGAAGCGTTCGCGCTCGGCGATGTCGTCCCACACGCCCAATTCAACCGAGGTACGGCCGATGACTTCCTCGCGCCCGTAGCCGAACATGGCAAGGAAGGCATCGTTGACTTCGAGGTAGGTGCCATCGCTGAAACGAGAAACGACGATGGCGTTCTGGCTTGAGCGGAGAATTTTCTGCATCCGGTCTTCCGAGGATTGCAGCGCACCGGACAGGCTGCGCTCGCGCAACAGCGACGAGCGTACCGCACGCATCAGCACGCGCCCGCCGACGGCGCTGGCGCCGATGATCACCCACAGGTTGATCAGATTGCGCAGCTCCGGCGGCGGCCCGAATACCACCGGCCGTAGGTCGGTCAGCTCGGCCACACCGAGTACGGTCACCGCAGCCAGCACGAATGCGGCCAGGCCCCAATAGGCATAGCGGGCGAGGAACACGCAGCCGAGAAACAGCACCGCCGGATAACCGGCAAGGCCGTAGTCGCGCGTGCCTTGTCCCACCCACATGAACACGGTGAGCGTGAAGGCCAGCGAATAGAAGGCGATCGAGGCAGATGTCTGCAGCGAACCGCCGCGTGCAGTCCACCACCAGGCGAAGCCGGCCGCTGCGGCACCGAACAGGCTGGCACTGCCTGTCACAGGCCGGCCGCCGGCCAGATTGAGCACCGCACCCAGCAGCAAGGCAACGACAATGGTTGCGGCGATGGCGCGCAAAGGCGCTGCCATCACATCCCTGGCATCCTGCGGCGATTCTCCCGGCAATGGAGCGGTCATTGCGCGCCTTTCAGGTTCGCGGTGCTGCGTAGGCCCGCGTGTTGTTCGCCTTTTTTTGCGGCGGCCTATGCCGCCATGAATTAGCGATGGCTAATGATGCCACACTAAGGCAATCCCTGTTGGGCAGCGAGCGGACGGCGTTCTATAATCCGGGCGCGGCGGGCGTTGTAGCCCGCTGTCATTCAAAAAAACAAGGAACTGCGAATATGAAAAAACTGCTCGGCTTATTGGCGATTTGCGCCGGTCTGGTACTGCCTGCAACGGTTGCATCGGCAACAGAAATGACGTTCCAGTTCATTAACGATACCGAGCGTCCGCTGAACGTGAAACTATTCTCGCGCGGCGAATCCCATCAGCAGTGGCCCAGCAAGTCTCGCGCGTATTCGGTCCGCCCAGATCCGGGTGTGCAGCAGCTGAAGATCGACTGCCCGGAGAATGAAACTATTTGCTGGGGCGCCTGGATGACAGTTCAAAAAATCTCCGGCGAAGTCAGCAGCGGTGGCCAGCGCAGCACGCAGATCAGCACCTTCAACGCCGGTGTCGGTGAGCGCAACAACCGTCCTTGCGAAAGCTGCTGCCATGTCTGCAAGGCAGGTGCGCAGCTGCCCACAGTGAGATTGCGCAGCGGCAGCGGGGATACGACGGCAGCGAAGTAGCAGGCGGTGCGGCCGCGCGCCCGTGTTTAGCGGCCGCTTACCAGCGCGAGCCTGGTTCGCTTGGCGTCGAGTAACGGTGCCAGTTCGTACACATTGCGATAGCCGTAGTTGTAGAGCGCGGCGAACGTCGAAAGATTGAGCGACGCCGACGGCAGCTTGGATGGAAACGCCCGCTCATTGTTGACGAAGTTGTTGTTGCAGTAAATCAGCACGCGCGTATTTTTATCCGGTATCAGCCGGTTGAGGCTTTCCTCGGTGATATCCGGAAAACTCAGGTTCAGCGCGCCATCGACATGCAGCTCGCGGAATTTCTCCGCGCTGCGCGCATCCAGCACCAGCGTGCCGCGCTCCCGGCTCATGCGCATGAATTCGCTTTCGTCGATGCGCCGCTGTTCGCGGAATTTCATCGCTTCAAATGTCACCGCCATGAATGCCTGCGCATCGATGCGCGGATTGGCGGGCGGCGCAGGCGCGCGGACAGGAGTCTGGGCCGATGCGATGCCGCAGGCAAGCATCAATGTCATCGTGCCGAGACTGTTTTTCATGATTTTCCGCATGGGTGTGGGCTGGTGATCGTTTGGCCGTGCGGAGGGCGACTGGTTCCCCAGCCCTCGTCGCAAGAGGGGTTCAGCACGGGAAAGTGCAGCATTTGTGCGGCGTTCCAGCCGTTTT
>JAEUNB010000255.1 GCA_016790625.1 Betaproteobacteria bacterium
GTCGTTCAAGCTGGATTCATCCAAGGTGCCGGAACTACCCGAGCCCAAGCCCTTGTTCGAGATTTTTGTCTACTCGCCGCGTGTCGAAGGTATTCATCTGCGCGGCGGCAAGGTCGCGCGCGGTGGTTTGCGCTGGTCCGACCGTCTGGAAGATTTCCGCACCGAAGTACTGGGCTTGGTCAAGGCGCAGAT
This sequence comes from Betaproteobacteria bacterium, assembly GCA_016790625.1. GTDB lineage: Bacteria > Pseudomonadota > Gammaproteobacteria > Burkholderiales > Usitatibacteraceae > UKL13-2. The sequence continues at coordinate 193 of JAEUNB010000255.1, forward strand.
GGTGAAGAACGCCGTGATCGTACCAGTCGGCTCTAAAGGCGGCTTCGTCCTGAAAGCGGCTCCTCCGGCAACAGAGCGCGAAGCCTATATGAAGGAAGGTATTGCCTGTTACCAGACCTTCCTGCGCGGCTTATTGGATGTGACCGATAACCTGGTCAAAGGAAAAGTGGTGCCTCCCAAGGACGTGGTCCGCCACGATCCGGATGACCCGTATCTGGTAGTCGCAGCCGACAAGGGAACGGCAACCTTCTCCGACTTTGCCAATGCAATCAGTATCGAGTATGGCCACTGGCTGGACGACGCCTTTGCGTCTGGCGGCTCCGCTGGCTACGACCACAAGAAGATGGGTATCACGGCAAAAGGCGCATGGGAGAGCGTCAAGCGGCATTTCCGTGAAATGGGCATCAATACCCAGACCACAGACTTCACCGTTGCCGGCGTAGGTGATATGTCGGGCGACGTGTTTGGCAATGGCATGCTGCTTTCGCAGCACATCAAGCTGCTCGCGGCCTTCGACCACCGCCACATCTTCCTCGATCCGAATCCCGACCCCGCCACATCATTCAAAGAGCGCGAACGCATGTTCAATCTGCCGCGATCGAGTTGGGAGGATTACGACGCGAAGCTGATCTCTAAAGGTGGCGGCATCTTCCCACGCGGAGCGAAGTCCATTCCGCTCACGCCCGAAGTGAAAGCAGCTTTGGGTATCGACGCAGCCGTTGAAGCAATGACACCAGTCGAGTTGATGCGCGCCATCCTCAAGGCACCGGTCGATTTGTTCTATAACGGCGGCATCGGCACTTACGTAAAAGCAAGCTATCAAAGCCACGCTGAAGTCGGCGATCGCGCCACCGATGCGCTGCGCGTCAATGGCAATGAGCTGCGCTGCAAAGTGGTGGCCGAAGGTGGCAACCTCGGTTGCACCCAACTGGGTCGCGTCGAGTACGCACAAAACGGCGGACGCATCTGCACCGATGCAATCGACAACTCCGCCGGCGTGGATTGCTCCGATCACGAAGTCAATATCAAGATCCTGCTCTCAGCGGCAATCGACGCCGGCAAACTGGCCGAGAAAGATCGCAATGCACTGCTGGCGGAAATGACCGATGAAGTCGGCCAATTGGTGCTGAAAGACAATTACTTCCAGACGCAATCGCTGGCTGTCTCTGGCGTACGGGGAGAAAAGTTGCTCGATGCGCAAACACGTTTCATGCGTCATCAGGAAAAGCGCGGGCGCCTCAATCGCAAGGTCGAATACCTTCCGTCGGACGAGGAAATTGCCGAGCGCAAAGCGCAGAAGACCGGCCTCACCTCACCCGAGCGCGCAGTGTTGCTCGCGTACAGCAAGATGGAGCTGTTCGACGAACTGCTTGCCTCGGACATCATTGATGATGAGTACGTGGCGCAGGCACTGATCACCTATTTCCCGAAGGCGCTGCAGCAAAAGTTTGCCGATGTGATGCCGAAGCACCCGTTGAAACGCGAGATCATTGCAACGGAGATAGCCAACAGCACCATCAATCGAACTGGTGCCGTGTTCATCCACCGCATGCAGGAAGAAACCGGGGCAACCGCTGCCGAAGTCGTACGCTGTTTCGTCCTCACGAAGGACATCTTCCGTGTCGGCGATATTTGGACAGCAATTGACAGCCTGGACAACAAGGTGCCGGCATCGACCCAGTCGGAAATGCTGATCGAGGCTGGACGGCTGGTGTTGCGCGCAACGCTTTGGTTCCTGCGCCGCCGCTCCGAGCGCATGCCGATTGCCGATGTGCTCAAGTTCTTCAATCCTGGTGTGACTACGCTGAGCACCTGTCTGCCGAATCTTCTTTCTCCAGAGGACCTGGCTGCAGTCAAGGCGGGCGAGTCCAGGCTGGTCGCGCAAGGCGTGCCTGCCAACCTGGCAAACGACATTGCACGTTTGGATGCGATGTACGCGGTACTCGATATCGTCGAAGCGGCGCAGGACCACAAACGTCCGGTTGAATTGGCGGCAAGCGTGTATTTTTCGCTCGTTGGCAAACTGGGATTGAGATGGGTAGCCAGTCAAATCACCGCCCTGCCCTCGGATACTCACTGGCAATCGATGGCGCGCGCCGCCATGCGCGACGATCTCTCCAACCTGCAACGGCAGCTTACCGCCGGCGTGTTGAAAGGAGCCCCAGCGGAAACCGATGCAGGCAAGTTGATTGCGGCGTGGGAAGCTCATCACGAGAAAGCGCTCGCGCGCATGCGCGAAGTCATGGCTGACTTGAAATCAGCCCGTGAATCGGACCTTGCAATGTTGTCGGTACTATTGCGGGAACTTCGCGTGCTGGCCTGACTCAACAACCCATGCCTTTTCGACTATCCCTGCGGTCAATCCTTGCACTGATCGGATTGATCTGCTTTGCGCTGCTCGCGTTTGCGTGGTTCCTGCAGTACGGCCCGGACAAGCAGCAACCCTGCCCGCTTTGCATTTTGCAGCGCTACGTATTCATGGCCCTGGGAACCGTCTGCCTGCTGGCTGCAGCCCATTGGCCGGGACGAAACGGGCAATTGGCCTACCTCGGCGTCGCAGACCTGCTGGCCACGACGGGCATCGGCATGGCGACGTGGCAATTGCTGAAAGGCGGTTCGATGACGTCCTGCCTGGCCGATCCGATTGGTGATTTCGTCAACGGACTGCCATCGGCAAACTGGTGGCCGGAGTTTCTGTTTGCGACCGGGGGGTGCGCTGACAAATACCCGCCGGTATTGGGTATATCGGTTCCAGTCTGGGCGCTAATCTGGTTTGCCGCGCTTTCCCTTTGCTTTGGCTGGATGGCTGCCTCCAGTTTCCGCAGCAACCAACAGTAGAAAGCGGTGCGTCAGGCTGGGCGTGGCCGTGGCAGCCGGCGCGCTCGAAGTCTGGCTACGCCGCTAAACGGCAGACAGCGGCAGCGGACATTTCCGACCAGCCGCGCAGCCCTCATTTTTGCGCCGCACAAAAAATAGTGTGCCGCATGTCACTGACAGTGCCTTTCCGCCGATGCAAAATCAAATTAGGGGGTACTGCGTCCATGTCCTTATGTCTCTCGTACAATGCACGTTGAGGCAAGGAAATATCCGTAGCGCCACGACCACAATAACAACAAAAACTGACCAACATAGGATCGCAATATGCACGCTGCGCACCGTGCTCAAAGTTCAATACCTCACGACTATGTCGGGAACGGTAAAACTCTTGCATTGACCGACTTTGACGACAGCGCTGGAAGCGAACATTCCCTTGCTTCCAACCCGCTGGCAACGATGTTTACACGCATTCGTGCAGGGTTGGTTTTTTGTATCCTGGTCTGTGCAGCCATGACCCTGAACGGTCGCGCCCAGGCACAGGCGATTGCAGCTGGTGGGTTTCACAATTGCGCTGTTTCAGGCACCGGCGGTGTGGTTTGCTGGGGCGTAAACGATGCCGGCCAAATTGGCGACAACTCGGTCATTACGCGACCCAAGCCGGTAAATGTTTCTGGGGCAGGTTTCAACAGCCTTTCGCTGGCCGGCGGATTTCAGCATACCTGCATGGTGGAGAACACAGGGGCCGTAAAGTGCTGGGGCAAGAACGACCGGGGACAACTGGGTGACAACAGCATCACCAATCGCCTCACGCCCACAGCAGTCAGCGGCCTCGCCAGCGGACAAGCGTCAACAACGGCGGGGGATCTCCACACTTGTGCCCTGAGTAGCGCCGGCGGTGTCAAATGCTGGGGCTACAACGTCGACGGCCAGTTGGGAAACAGTTCGAACGTCGAACAGCATGTGCCTGTCGATGTCACGGGGCTGGGTTCGGGAGTCTCCGCCATTGCCGCCGGCTACAACCATACCTGCGCCGTCACTGGACTGGGCGCCGCCAAATGCTGGGGATCCAACGAGTGGTGGCAGCTGGGCGATGGCTCGGAAGATATTGACTCCAATTTGCCGGTCGATGTGGCCGGCCTCTCAAGCGGGGTAACCGCGATAGCTGGCGGTAATCTCCACACTTGCGCGATTGTGTCCGGCGGCGTCAAGTGCTGGGGATACAACGTGTCTGGCGCCGTGGGCGACGGCACCAACGATCTGCGCAAGACGGCAGTGAATGTTTCGGGTTTGACGTCCGGTGCCTCGACGATTTCCGCTGGCAGTTCGCACACATGCGCGTTGCTGACAGGCGGCACGGTGAAATGCTGGGGCGACAACACTTTCGGCCAGCTCGGCGACGGCACCAGCACATCGAGTAATGTCCCGGTGACAGCAATCGCCTCAGGGGCAATTGCCATCGCGGCTGGAGCAGCCCACACCTGTGCCCTCACGGGTTCAGGGACCAGCGTCTGCTGGGGTAACAATCCCAGCGGCCAGCTGGGCGACGGCACGATTGGCGGCCCGTCTTTTGTTCCCGTTTCGACCCAGTACCCCACGGCAACCTCCACCACGGTATCCAGTTCAGGCACCCCATCGACATTTGGCGACAATGTCACGTTCACGGCTACGGTTAGCGGCGGCGCAAACGGCGCGACGGTCACATTCCAGAACGGCGGCATCACCATTCCCGGCTGCGGTTCGCAAACGGTTGCTGCCGGTGCAGCTACCTGTACGACCAATACACTGAGTGGTGGCACATTCTCAATCACAGCAATCTACCAAGGCAATTCGACCACACTGGCAAGCATGTCCGCTGCGTTCTCGCAGACCGTAAGCAAAGCCGACCAGACCATCGCCTTCGATCCGCTCGCAAGCAAGAGCGACACCGATCCACCCTTTTCCATCTCGGCGACCGCATCTTCCGGTCTTGCAGTGAGCTTCGGTTCACTGACACCGGCAGTCTGCACGGTTTCCGGCACCACCGTCACGATCGTAGCCACCGGATCCAACACTTGCACCATCGCCGCCAATCAGGCAGGCAATGGCAACTACAATGCCGCACCTCAAGTCACGCAAAGCTTCAGCATCACAGCGACAGGCCCCGCACTGGCACTGGTCTCCGCAAAGTCGCGAAAAACGCACGGGGCGGCCGGGGACTTCGACATCCCGCTCAATCCTGCCACCGCTATCGGCGGAGCAATCGATGTGGAAAGCCGCGCCATCGGTGCCGGGCACAAAATCGTCTTCACCTTCAACGTACCCATAACAGCCACCGGCAGCGTGGTCGTAACCGACAAGGACAGTAATGTTTTTTCGGGCGCCGTGGCTACACCGGCGATTTCGGGCAACGACATTGTCGTTACGGTCACCGGCATCCCGGACAACCGGCGTGCGCTGTTCACGCTTAGCGGTGTCAACGCCGGAATCAATACGTTTAGCGCTGCCGCTGGATTTCTGATTGGCGATGTAAACAATTCGCGCAGCGTAACCGGTACCGATGTCGGCGTGGTGCGCGGTCGCTCGGGGCAGGCAGTGACTTCAGTCAATTTCAAGTCCGATCTCAACGCATCGGGCACGTTGACCGGCACCGATGTATCCGTGGTGCGACCACGCTCGGGACTGGTGATTCCGTGACACGCCATCGCCCGATGATTGCTGTCCGCGATTCGGCAGCGGTGTGATGATCGCCCTGACGCGATTTTCGGTCAGTCACCTTCGCGCCATCGCAATCGGTGCAGCACTATCCTGCATGGCGATGCCCGTCTTTGCCGTTGTCAGTGTCAACCTTTCGGCCGGCACCACTTGCGGCGGGCCGCCATCCGCTAATTTCTCCCCCGGGGGACCGAACGTGCCGGTCTCGCTATGCCTGTCGACCACAACTGAATCTGTCTGTAATGTCTCTTACCGGCTACTTTCGGCGTCTGGTGAAAGCGGGCAATTCCATGTGGCTGGCAGAACCCTGGCGCCCGCGTTCTCGTTTTCCAATCTGCCGACACTCGCGGTTCCATTCGCAGTCAGCAATCCGGCATCGACCGCTGCCAATACAACCGACTATGGCTCTGGAACTACAGACACGCTCCCGCTCGCGCCAGCAACCGGCATCCTTATTTCCACCCTATTTCTGGCCCCTCAGTCGACGGCGAATGCCGCCAGCTATACGATCTCGCTGGATCCCTCGCTCGCTGTGGCTGGCATTGACCAAGACGGCGCGTGTGGCGCGGGGGCGAGTCCCCCAATGGATGTGGCAATCTCGGCATCTTTTACGCTCATAAAGGCCGCTTCACCACAGTTCACCAGTGAGAACAGTGCGACATTCACCGTAGGATTTGCAGGCAATTTCCAGGTACAGGTAGCAGGCAATCCTTCGCCCACGCTCAACCTGATGGGTTCTCTGCCCATTGGAGTCAGTTTTTCCAACGGCAGCGGCATTCTCGGTGGGACACCGGTGCTAAATACGGTTGGCACCTATCCCCTGACGATTTCAGCCGCCAATGGCGTGATGCCGGATGCCAACCAATCCTTTACGCTGATCGTGCAAAAAGCCAATCAGGCCATCAATTTCGATCCGCCTGCCAATCGCAACTTCTCGTCGATGCCTTTCACAGTATCAGCGACGTCCAGTCTGGGCGGGGCATACCCGGTGGCCTTTAGCTCCTCCACCATGTCGATCTGCTCCGTCAGCGGCGCCAATGTAACGATGATTGCCGCCGGAACCTGCTCCATCGTGGCCAGTCAGTCAGGCGACAGCAACTACAATGCTGCTGCAGTGTCACGGAGCTTCCTGATCGCTCCCGTCGCGCCGGCAGCGCCTGTCATCGGAGCAGCAACGGCCGGCAACGGGTCGGTCAGCGTGGCGTTCACGGCGCCGGGATTTACTGGGGGCTTGCCGATCAGCGGCTACACCGCGACATGCGGCTCGCAAACCGCAAGCAGCGCGACATCGCCGATCGCGGTAAGTGGATTGCCGAACGGCGTTGCGGTGACTTGCACAGTGACCGCGACTAATGGATCCTTTACCAGTCCATCGTCTGCCGCCTCAAATAGCGTAACGCCGTTCGCCAGTTTCACCGTCACACCCAGTGCAGGCACCAACGGAACGATCTCACCGCCCTCGCCGGTGGTGGTCAATCAAGGCTCGACCACCGTGTTCACCGTCACCCCGAACGCAGGCTACGTGGCCAGCGTGGGCGGCACCTGCGGCGGATCGCTGAGCGGTAATACCTACACCACGGCTGCCATCACCGGACCCTGCACCGTCTCGGCCACCTTTACCCAGCTGGTCACCTACAACCTGGTTCTCGAAGGTGCGCAGGAAACACCACCGAACGCCTCGACCGGTACCGGCTCAGGTACGGCAGTGATCGACACGGTCAACAACACCATCACCCTTAACGCCAGCTTCGCCGGCATCGGTGCACTCACCGCCGCGCACTTCCACGGACCAGGCGCCCGCGGTGTAGCCGTAGGGGTCAAGGTCGGCCTGACGGACCTGACCAGCCCGATGACCGAGACGGTGAGTTATCTGGAAGCCGATGAAGCCGACATCCTGGCCGGCAACTGGTATCTGAACCTGCATACGGCTGCCTTCCCGGGTGGCGAGTTGAGGGCGCAGTTGGACAACGCTGGGACGGCGGCGAAGACCTTGACGGCGTCGGTGACCGGCTCGGGCACCGGCAGCGTGACCGGGACCGGGATCAACTGTCCCGGAGATTGCACCGAGAGCTATGCCCACAACACGGTGGTGAGCCTGACAGCGACGCCGAACGCGGGCTCGACCTTCACCGGCTGGAGCGGTGCCTGCACCGGTACCGGCAATTGCATGGTGACCATGGACTTCGTGAAGTCGGTCACGGCAATCTTCTCGCTGAACAGCTACGCCGTCACCGGCTTGGCCAGCCCCCTGGCGGGCGGCTCGGTCACCTGTATCAGCCCGGTCAACCACGGCAGCACCACGAGCTGCACCGTCACCACCAATGCTGGTTACACGCTGACCAATATCAGCGGATGCGGTGGTACGCCGGGGATGATAAGTCCGTACATGACCGGGGCGATCACTGGGGCCTGTACAGTCACGGCCACCTATAACGCACCCGTCAGCTTCCAGCGTGCCGTCTCGCGCAAGACTCATGCGGCCGCCGGCGACCGCGACATTGTGCTCTTGCACACCGAACCCATCGGCGGCAATGTGACGACCGAGCCGCGGCAAGTTCAGGGCGGTCACCTGGTCGTTTTCGTCTTTGACGCACCGTTGATCGCTAATGCGGCGCCGATCATTGTCGATGCAGCTGCAATGCCGATCAATCCTGTGTCCGTTGAACGAAACGGCAATGAGCTGCGCGTCCTGTTACCCGCGCTGCAGGATGGATCGCGAGTTTCGATTTCTGTCACTGGCGTCAACGGCGCGGTCGATGTCTCCACCACAGTCGGATTTTTGTACGGCGATATCACCAACTCGCGCCGCGTGACGGCCGCCGACATCGCATCGGTAAAAGCCTGGTCAGGGCAAACCGTCAATGGCAGTAACTATCGTGCGGACCTCAATCTCAGCGGACAGATCAACGGCATCGACGTCTCTGCCGTGAAGGCTCGCGCCGGGCAGGTATTGCCATGAAGCCGATACAGAACTCAAGCACTGGCGCGGCTTCGCGGCCGAAAATGCCATGGAAGCCGCACCAGTGCTTGAGTTTTGCTACTGATTCTTTCAAGGGAAACCATTGCGTGCGTAGACACGCGGGGAAATGCGCATGAAGATCACTTCTAGAATTCTGATCGCCCTGACTGTTTGGGCATGGGCGCTAGGCGCTCCCAAGGTGAACGCCACGGTCACAGCCTTTCTGTCGGCGGGCAACACTTGCGGCGGCGCGAATACCACGACGTTCCAGACAGATGGCCCAGCTAAGGATGTTTCGCTTTGCATCACGACGACAACCGAAAAACTCTGCAACGTCTCATATCGCCTTGTATCCGCAACTACTGCGGAAGGAAGCCGCTTTAATTTATTGAGCAGAACCGTTGCGTCACCGTTTACCTTGACGAATCAGGACATAGTGTCTGATTTTGCAATTACGAATCCAGCGTCTACTGCGCTCAATACGACAGACTACGGCGCGGGTGTTACGTCTCCAACTGGCCCGCTTACCGCCCAGAGAATCGCCACTCTAACGATAAAACCCCAATCGTCAGCTACCAATCCCAGCTATGTACTTAGCTTGGACACAAGCGGCCCTGCCCCTGGCGCGTCCGTTGCAGGGGTAGCGCTTGGATCAAGTTGCTCTGAGGAGCCATTTCCAGAAGACACAGGTATCTCGGCATCATTCACTTTTACTCTCGAGACGCCTCCGTCCTTCACCAGCGCCACATCCACCACCTTCACCTATGGCTCCCCCGGCTCGTTCACCGTCACCGCTTCGGGAACGCCAGCGCCTACCTTCTCCGTCACCGCCGGATCGCTGCCCAGTGGCGTAACACTATCGAGCGGCGGCTCCTTGTCTGGAACGCCCGGCGCTGGTGGCACCTTCCCGGTCACCATCACTGCGACCAATGGGGTCGCACCGAGTGCGACCCAGTCCCTCACATTGACCGTCAATCCAATTTCGCAAACCATCACCTTCCCGACGCAGACGGTGACCTCACGCACCTTCAGTCCGAGCGGCACATTCGCCATCTCACCCACAGCCACGACCACATCAAACCTGGCGATCAGCTATTCCTCGACCACGACCGGTGTGTGTACCGTCTCGGGTACGACCGTGACGATGGTCTCGGTTGGCACCTGCACGATAGCGGCGAACCAGGCAGGCGATGCCAACTACACCGCTGCCGCACAGCAAACGCAAAACGTGTCGATTACCCAGGCCAGCCAGACCATCACCTTCCCCACCCAGACGGTGACCTCGCGTACCTTCGTGGCCAGCGGTACGTTCGCGGTCGCACCGGTGGCAACCGCCTCTTCCGGTCTCGCGATCACCTACAGCTCAACCACCACCGGCGTGTGTACCGTCTCAGGCACCACCGTGACGATGGTATCGGCCGGCACCTGCACGATTGCCGCCAACCAGCCGGGCGACACCAACTACACGGCTGCGGCGCAGCAGACGCAGAGCGTCACCATCACTCAGGCCGCACAGACCATCACCTTCGGTGCGCAGGCAGCCCAAACCTACAGCCCGGGCGGGTCCTTTGCCATCAACCCGCTGGCCACCGGCGGCG
>JAEUNB010000256.1 GCA_016790625.1 Betaproteobacteria bacterium
ATGCAGCATCGCGCCCACGCACATGGCGCAAGGCTCAAGCGTCACGTACAGCTCACACTCCGGCAGGCGATAGTTCTTCAGGTGCGCTGCGGCATCGCGCAGCGCCACGATTTCCGCGTGAGTAGTCGGATCGTTCGAAGAAATCGGCTGATTGAAGCCGCGACCAATGATTTCACCGTCGTGAACCACCACCGCGCCCACCGGCACCTCGCCCGCCGCCCATGCCGAACGCGCCAGCGTGAGGGCTTCGCGCATAAAACTGTCGTCCCGAGGACTCACGTTCCGCTTGCCTGCACTTGAGGAGAAAACTCCAGCATTGGCGCGCTTTTCAAGCCATTTTTGCCCCGAGACCCGCCCCAGTGCTTGAGTTTCATTTTCTCATTCACCATCGGCAATAAACGCATCGACTTCGATCTCGACCAGATGGAACGGGTCGATCAGACGCGACACCTCAACCATGGTCGCCGCCGGACGCACATCGCCGAAGAACTCTCCGTGCACGCGGCCAATGGCCTCCCATTGATCAATGTCGGTGACGAACATGCGCGTGCGTACCACATCGTGCATCGAAGCACCCGCCTCCTTCAGAGCACGCTCTATTTTCTCCAGCGCATACTGCGTCTGCGCTGCGGCATCGCCGGCGCCGACCACGTCGCCGTCTTGATTGGTGGCGGTGGTGCCGGAAACCCAAACGTGATTGCCGATGCGCACCGCACGGCAATAACCGACGATGGATTCCCAGGGCGCACCGGAGGAAATGTTATGACGCTTGCTCATGGATTGAATTGTATCGACAGACAGACTTGCAGTAGGTCAGGACTATTTCGAAAAATACTGCGCGTAAATCTCCGGCTTGAAGCCGATCACGATTTCTCCATGGTGCTCCAGCACCGGCCGCTTGATCATCGAAGTCTGTGACATCATCAGCTTGATCGCATCCTTCGCGCCCGAAACCTGTTTGTCCGCCTCGGGCAGCGCACGAAATGTCGTGCCAGCACGATTGAGCACCACTTCCCAGCCGCATTCGCGGCACCAGCGTTCCAGTTTCGCCTCTTCCACGCCCTCGGTCTTGTAGTCGTGAAAATCGTAGTCGATCTTGTTGGCCGCGAGCCACGAGCGGGCTTTCTTGATCGTGTCGCAGTTTTTGATGCCGTAGAGGGTTGTCTTCATTCGTTTTGCGTTCAAATGCCCTTGAACCGCATTTGCCTTTCATGTAACTGCCATTCACCCAGAAGAATATGTCGCGACTGCCCAATGACGCTGTGTATCAGCGCAAACTCACAGACCGTCCACCAAATGGGCGGGATGGGGAACGATTCAATCGGGTGGTTGTTATACAACAGGGTCACGTGAGGACGAAATGTGGAGCGCTTCAAGCGCCCGATCCCGGCTTTGTCCATGGCATCGCCCAGGTGTTTCTGGAAGCCACGCAGACCAGTCAATCGGGTCCCGCTCAACGCCAGACCGCCATCGGGATAGCTGTGTACCCGATCCATGACCACATCAAAGGGAGAGGCCGTAACCAATTCTCCAGCCTTCAGCGCGGCCGCAACAATTTCTGGTGGAAGCCCTCGGTAGTCGTCGAGCCAATGCAACGTGATGTGCAACCGGTCGGGAGGAACTGCCGAACCCCTTAGACCATGCTGCTCGCAAAGCTGCCTGCAAAGTTCCTCAGCCTGGGCAGCAGGACCATAAGGCAATCTGACGGCAAAAAATAACCTGTCGGGCCTGTCTGCTGCACTGCTGGTAGGGGTAAATGGCATGCCATGCCTCGGATCAACACTACGACAACTACTCCCACTCAATCGTCGCCGGTGGCTTTCCCGATACGTCGTACACCACCCGATTGAATCCTCGCACTTCATTGATGATGCGGTTCGACACTTTGCCGAGCAACGAGTACGGCAGCTCAGCCCAGTGCGCGGTCATGAAATCGGTGGTCTGAACGGCACGCAGCGCCACCACGTTTTCGTACGTGCGGCCGTCGCCCATTACGCCCACGCTCTTCACCGGCAGGTAGACCGCAAAGGCTTGGGCAACGTTGTCATACCAGCTATTTCCCTGTGCATCCTTTGCTGCGCGCAGTTCATCGATGAAAATCGCGTCTGCGCGGCGTAACAGATCGGCTGCTTCACGCGAAACTTCACCCAAAATGCGCACACCCAAACCGGGACCAGGGAATGGGTGGCGGAACACCATCTCGCGTGGCAGTCCAAGTGCGACGCCAAGATTGCGGACTTCGTCTTTGAACAACTCGCGTAACGGCTCCAGCAGCTTGAGATGCAGCGAGTCCGGCAATCCGCCGACATTGTGATGCGACTTGATGGTGTTGGCTTTCTTGGTCTTGGCCGAGGCGCTTTCGATCACATCGGGATAAATCGTGCCCTGCGCCAGCCATTTGGCCGCCGATAGCTTCGAAGCTTCGCGCTGGAAGATTTCCACAAACACGCGACCAATAATCTTCCGTTTTTGTTCTGGGTCAGCCACACCCTTTAGCTGGCTAAGGAATTCATCGCTGGCGTCAACGTGCACGATTTTCATGTGCATATTGCCACCAAACATATCCATGACCTGCTTGCCCTCATTGAGGCGCAAGAGGCCGGTATCGACAAACACACACGTAAGCTGGTCGCCGATGGCGCGATGGATCAGTGCTGCAGCCACGCTGGAGTCGACGCCGCCGGAAAGCCCCAGAATCACCTCATCGCTGCCGACCTGCTCGCGGATATGCGCAACAGCCTGCGGAATGTAATCCGGCATGTTCCAGGAGGACTCGCAGCCACATATCTCATGCACGAAGCGGCGATAGATCGCCGTGCCCTGCGGTGTGTGCGTGACTTCCGGATGGAACTGTACTGCGTAGAAACGACGCGCCTCATCGGCCATGCCGGCCAGCGGCGTGGATTCATTGGACGCGATCGCAACGAAACCGGGGGGCAGTTCAGTAACCTTGTCGCCATGCGACATCCAAACGTCGAGCAGGCCATGTCCTTCATCGTTCTGGCGATCCTGGATGCCTTCAAGCAGACGGGAATGCCCGCGTGCCCGCACTTCCGCGTAGCCGAATTCGCGGACGAGACCGTTCTCAACCTTGCCGCCCAACTGCGCCGCCATGGTCTGCATGCCGTAGCAGATGCCCAGCACCGGAACACCCAACTCGAATACCACCTGCGGCGCGCGTGCGGTGTCTTCTTCGGTAACCGAGGCGTGGCTGCCGGAAAGAATCACCCCTTTGGGATTGAAAGCGCGAATGTCGTCTTCAGACATGTCGTAAGGATGCAATTCGCTATAGACACCTGCCTCTCGCACGCGGCGTGCGATGAGCTGTGTGACCTGTGAACCGAAATCGAGAATAAGAATCTTGTCGGACATTTACTTGGCCGGTTTGGCGTAAGGGGTGGAGAAAATCGCATGGCTTTTGAAATAGCGCCAAGCAATATAGACCGCAATAAAGTTCAGCGTGGCGCACAGAAAAAATACCGAGCCAATACGGAAATCGCCGGCCGGATAATGGCTGACCACGCCCAACAAGGACGCACCAATCATCGGCGCAACAATGACCGCGAGACTGCTGATCGATTGCAGCGAACCCATCAATGCACCCTGCTCTTTCGGGTCGGTCTGCTTGGAAACGATGCCCTGCAACGCTGGGCCCGCACCGTAGGCCAGCAAATTCATGCCGATGAATACGTACATCATCCAACCCTGCGTGGCGAGACCATAAAGCGCATAAACCATTCCACCGGAGGCCAGCCCCAGCAGTGACAGGCGAACTTCGCCAAACGTCTTCAGCATCCAACTCAACAGTCCGGCCTGCACCACCGCAGCTGTCATGCCGACGGCAAACAGCGACAAGCCATTTTCCTTCGTCCCCCAGCCAAAGCGGAAGTTGGTGTAAAGCACC
>JAEUNB010000272.1 GCA_016790625.1 Betaproteobacteria bacterium
TCTCTTTTCAGACCAATAAAAACCCCAGCCTAGGCTGGGGTTTTTATTGGTCTGAAAAGAGACGATTACTTTAGCTTGGTCTCTTTGTATGCCACATGCTTGCGAGCCTTGGGATCGAACTTCATGATCTCCATTTTCTCTGGCATGGTTTTTTTGTTCTTGGTGGTGGTGTAGAAATGGCCGGTGCCGGCGGTCGATTCGAGTTTGATTTTTTCGCGCATGATGATCTCCTTAGATAGCGACGCCTTGAGCGCGCAGATCGGCCAGAACAGCGTCAATGCCGTTCTTGTCGATGGTACGGAGCCCTGCATTGGTCAGGCGCAGGCGCACCCAACGGTTTTCGGATTCGACCCAGAAGCGGCGATATTGCAGATTCGGCAGGAAGCGACGCTTGGTCTTATTGTTGGCATGGGAAACATTGTTGCCCACCATCGGGGCTTTTCCCGTAACTTGGCAAACACGTGCCATAAAACACCTCGTTAAACAGTTGAAGATCGGACCGAAACAACCGGTTCCATTAATTGTTGATTCTCATCAGGCGGAATGCACCGTAGTGAGCCATAAATTATAACCAAAACCAAGCACTTAGCGCAACCTTCGAGGGTCTACTCAACCCAGCATCCCTTGTTCGGCAAACGACAGCGAGGCGCCGGGTGCGACAATGAAATGGTCTAAAACCCGGACGTCAACCAGTGCCAAGGCTTCGGCCAAGGCTTTGGTCAGCGATCGGTCAGCGGCGCTTGGATTGGCCTCGCCAGACGGATGGTTATGCGCAAGGATCACCGAGGCGGCGTTGTGAGCCAGCGCTCGCTTTACGATTTCGCGAGGATAGACACTAGTTTGGGTCAGTGTTCCACGGAACAACTCCTCCACCACGATGACCCGGTTTTGTGCAGTCAAAAACACCGCAACAAAGACTTCGTGCGGCAATCTGGCCAAGGTCAGCCGAAGATAGTCGCGCACCGCTTGAGGAGAATTCAGCGCGTCTGTTTGTTTGATTTTTTCATCCAGCGCCCGACGGGCCATTTCCAGCACCGCCTGAAGTTGGACATATTTGGCTTCGCCCATGCCCTTGACTGCGCATAACTCGGCCTTACTTGCCGCAAACAAACCAGCCAAACTGCCGAAGCGCTCTATCAACTCCCGAGCCAGATCAACTGCGCTTTTGCCAGTAACGCCAACGCGAAGAAATATCGCCAGCAACTCGGCATCTGACAAGGCTGCTGCGCCTTGCTTGATCAGACGTTCGCGCGGGCGTTCGTCCTTGGGCCACTCGGTGATCGGCATGATGCTTGATATTCCTGTGTAAAATTCTGAAATGACTGGAAAAACCGCAAAACGCGTCGTGCTCGGCATTACCGGCGGTATTGCCGCTTATAAAACTGCCGAGCTGACACGCCTGCTAAAAAAAGCTGGCATTGATGTGCAGGTCGTGATGACGGATGCTGCAACGCAATTCATCACCCCCGTCACTATGCAGGCTCTTTCCGGCAATCCTGTGTTTGTTAACGCTTGGGATGATCGCATTGCCAACAACATGGGCCATATTGAGTTGTCACGCAATGCCGATGCCATTCTCGTTGCACCTGCAACAGCTGACTTCCTGGCAAAACTTGCCAACGGCTTTGCCAACGACCTGCTCTCAACGCTTTGCATCGCCCGCCAGCCGACATGCCCTTTGCTGGTCGCTCCGGCCATGAACCGGGAAATGTGGGAAAACCCGGCCACCCAGCGCAATGTCGCCCAACTCATAACCGATGGAGTCGTCGTTCTGGGCCCGGATGCCGGCGACCAAGCCTGCGGCGACACCGGTATGGGCCGCATGCTTGAGCCGGATGTGCTGCTCGGTTGCCTGAAAGAGATTCTGATGCCTGCAAGCCGGATCCTCGCCGGAAAGCGCGCACTTGTAACCGCCGGCCCTACATTTGAGCCGATTGACCCAGTTCGCGGTATTACCAACCGCAGCTCCGGAAAAATGGGCTACGCGATTGCGGAAGCCCTGAAAAACGCCGGTGCAGATGTTGTGCTGGTGAGTGGACCTACTTCGCTGCCCCCTCCCAGCGGGGTAAAAAACATATCAATAAAAACATCCTCACAGATGTTTGACGAAGTTAAAGCCAATTTAAAGGGAGTTGACTTGTTTTTTGCCGTAGCTGCGGTAGCCGATTACACGCCAGCCACCCCGAAAACACAAAAAATAAAGAAATCGACTGAAAACATGACGATCGACCTTATCCCGACCGTAGATATTTTGTCGTGGGTGGCGTCACAAAACGACGCGCCGTTTTGCGTCGGCTTCGCAGCGGAGAGTGAGAACGTCGTCGAATATGCACGTAAAAAGCGGGAAAAGAAGCAAATCCCCATGATTGTTGCCAACTCAGCTCTGGAAGCAATTGGCTCGGATTCAAATCGCGTGACAATCATTGACGAAGCGGGAGATCACGCTCTGACCGTGGCGCATAAAGCCGAGGTTGCCCGCCAAATCGTTTCTCATGCAGCCAACCTGTTTCTCAGCGGTAAACGAAATCAGCCTGTTGGCGTGACAAGCCCGGCACTCAAATCGGTCAAAAATGCATAGCCTAGACGTCCGGATCCTCGATCCGCGACTCCACGAGCAACTCCCTCAATACGCCACCCCTGGTTCCGCTGGCCTCGATCTAAGGGCCTGCGTCGATTCTGCCGTTACGCTGAAACCCGGCGACTCAACACTGGTACCTTCGGGTATTGCCATTCACCTGGCAGATCCGGCGTACGCAGCGATGGTATTGCCACGATCAGGACTGGGCCACAAGCACGGGATCGTGCTTGGCAATCTGGTTGGCCTGATTGATTCCGACTATCAAGGGCAGATATTCGTCTCGGTCTGGAATCGCGGCCAATCGGAATTCACCATCCAGCCCATGGAGCGAATCGCGCAAATGGTCATCGTTCCTGTACTTCAGGTGAAGTTTAATTTAGTTGACCAATTTCAGGCCTCTGACCGCGGTGCAGGCGGCTTCGGCAGTACCGGCAAGCAATAGAGTACGCAAGTGGTGTCCGCCCTCAAGTTGTCCTCGCCGTTATCCTTCAATATCACCCTCATGCTGAACTTGATGAATAGCCGAACAATCTCGATATTTTTCGTCCTCGCCATGACCGCTCTGTTGCAGGCTGGCCATGCGCAAGCCAAAGACCAGCCGCAAACCGGCTTGCCGACCATTGGATTGAAGGCGGGAAATATAAGCATTCAAGCGGATGTTGCCGCGAACGACGAGACGCGACAAAAAGGTTTGATGTTTCGCGAAAAGCTGGCGCGTAACGAAGGCATGTTGTTCGTCTTTCCGCAGCTCGCGTATCACGCGATGTGGATGCGCAATACGCCCCTGCCGCTTTCCGTCGCGTACATGGACGACACCGGCAAGATCCTGAGCATTCACGAGATGCAACCATTCTCTGAAGATAGCCACCAGGCGGCCGGCCCGGCACGTTACGCGCTGGAAATGAATGGCGGGTGGTTTAGCGCCAACAAAATCAAAGTCGGCGACAGCATAAAGGGACTGGAGAAAGCCCCCAAGCCTCGCTAGGACCGCGAATCAGGCGGCCGCAAGGCCGTTAGTCTCGACGGCCGCAATCGCCTTACCCTGGTTCAGGTCGGCTGCGTAACCGCACGCAAACAGACAGCTCGCCAACAAATTGACCATTGGCGCGGGCGGCGCTGATTTCCCTGCCAACTGCTTGCGGGTCCACGCGGCCCATGCACGTGAATCGCCCGGTGCCGGCATCGACTCCGTATAGGCAGTCGCCTTTGTATGTGCGCGTTCCTCCTCGAACAGGACCTGCCATCCCAAAGACGGCGCTCCATCGCGAAATGCAATTTTCGGCCGGCAATCTTCATACGCTTCCCGCGTTGGGGATGAGACCAGCAACAGCACCTTGGCTTCCCGCAAGAGGCTCTCACTTTCCAGCCCCGGACTCAACCAGCCCGGCGCTTGCAGCAAGTGCAACACAGATCGTGGCGGATCAGCTATCGGCATCAGCAGACTGGCAAGAAAATGTGCGGGCGTGGAAATTCCCAAACGATTGCGCAACGACAGCATCGCCGCCAGACCAGGCGAAAACAGAGTCGCCGGAACCAGTGCAATACCGCCTTCCAACAATTGCTTTTGTGCCTGGCTGCGTGTAGTCGCGGGCAGCACATCAAATTCACGCAACACGCCACAGTTAAGCAAACCCCCATATGTTTCGATAGCGCCGTGAATCAGTACGCGGATACCGAGCCTGCGCAACAGCAGTGCCAGCAAGGGCAATGAGCCCGTTCGAGCTTCTTCACCATAGTTCGGCAGAACGACCATCGAGTCCACGCGATCATCAATTTCGAGCGACACCATGCGCTCGTGAATCGCATCATGCAACCCGAGCACCAATTCCGCATATCGCATACCAGCTTTACTAGACTCGACCGCGGCAGCGGCGGCCATCAACGCACCGGTTTCAAGGTCAGAACTACCCCCGTCGAGAATCGCGGCAAATGCCCCGCGCATCAGCGCGGGACTTATCGTGCTCTCAGGACCAATCCCTGTTCTGGAATCTGCGCAAAGCACCTTGATGACCTGCGAAATGTCTGACATGGCAGCACCAAAAAATGAATTGCCAGCCACTAAGCATCACGCGTGCCAGCCTCCCTACACGCACGGCTGCCAAGCAACGCCAACGCAAAAGCCAATCAAAAGCGCAGTCGTCGCACCAAGTCTGTGCCGCACACCAGCCGACGACATCGAGAAAGCCGGGTTTGGTGCGCTTTCCGTCCCCTCTACATCAGAGGTGGACTCCAGGTCCATTCACGCCACCCGCCAAGCATCGGGAAGTAAAGCCCCAGACGGATTGTGGACCCCACTCGACCGCCATCATGCATCGCATGAAGCAGGCGGGCATAAGTCTCCAGCTGCTGCCGATAGCGTGCACGTTCATTGTCCAGAAACGCATCGATATCGCCTCCCTCGTGCGCACCGGTTTTGTAGTCGATGATCCATCTATCGCCCGCCTCATCGACGAAGGTACGGTCGATCGCGACGTTTACCACGACAGCATCTATCAACCCGGTCACGCGCCACTCCGATTTCGCGCCACGATGATTGCTCAGCATCCAGTGCCCGCGCTCATCGGCAATCACGCGCCGCAGCGCATCCATCACGCGCTGCGACGCGCCAGCCAGTTCCGCATCGGCGACCCCCAGTCGTGTCAATTCGTATTCAGCAAGAGAAGCGCTGCCCGCAATCCGCGCCTCGTCCCACAACGCGATGCCTTGCTCCGCCATCTGTTGCAGAAACATATGCACCACAGTGCCGACATGTCGCGCCGATTCTCCCGCCCAATCGAAGTCGATATTCGAACTTGGTGCAGCGGCATTTGTGCTTGCTGTCGGTCGCAACGCGGGCGGTAGCGATGGCGGATGGTAGCCGGTACGCAGGCGTACGGGGCCGATACGGCTGACGCGATCAGATCTCTGCGCCGGCCGCGGCGAGTCCGGTGCGGGCTCCGCAGCCAGGGCCTCAACAAACACCGGCTCCACCGCACGCCAAAGACTCGCCAACAAACTCATCGATCGCGGCGGGACGATGTTCGTCTGGTCGCCGTCCGTCTTTACCGACACCGACGCCAGGAGATGCAGGTTGCGTTTGGCACGCGTCGCAGCAACGTAGAGCAGCCGCACATCTTCCTGCTGCTGTTTCTCGCGATCATGTTGTCGGACAAACTGATAGATCGCATCGGTCTCATCATCAGTGCCGGATTCGCGTATCGGTGCCAACAGCAGTTCACGCTCGCCGCTTTCCGGGTCCGCCTGTTCCGACCATGCCAGTAATCGTCTTTCGTCCTGACGCGGGATACGATGCAGCGCGGGGATGATCACCGTGTCGAACTCAAGCCCCTTGGCCTTGTGGATGGTCATGATCTGCACTGGAGGCGGGCCGTCGATTGTGTCACCACGATTACCGGCGAAGAGTTTTTCGACCTGAGCGTCAAAATCGGCCAGATCAGTTAGATCGCCACCACCACTCTGCGCTTTTGCTTCCACTTCAAGCAGGTCGAGCAGCCGGACAGCATCATCCAGTGCCGATTCGTCCTGTAAGCAAGCCGGGCCGCGCAGGGCAAGCCACACGCTTTCGACCAGATCGCGCAAAGGCCGGCGGCGCCGAACGGCGATTGCCGGCGCAATAATCTCGCGTAAAGCAATCAATCGCCGCCCGGCATCCGCCGACAACGTTGCCACGCGACTTTCCTCGTTTATCATCTGCCAGATGGTTCGCGTGTCCGGACTCAACGATCCGGCGATTGCTTCGGCGCCGCTCGTCAATTTCACCAAATCATCAAGAGGGATGCCGCACCACGGCGCGCGCAACACTGCGAGCCAGGCGATACGGTCCGCCGGGTGCAGCAGTGCACGCGTCAAAGCCAGTAAATCCTGTACTACCGGTCTGTCCCTAAGCGGATCGATATCAACGGCGCGAAAAGTGATTTCTGCATTCTTAAGCGCTGGCACGATACCGGCGAGATGCGTACGATTGCGCACCAGCAGCGCGATTTCTGCTGCAGTGTCTCGCTGCCGAGCCGCTCGAATGATCTCAACGACCATCCGCGCCTCTTCTTCCGCCGCCGTGGGCAGTTGATCGTCAAGGTCGCCCTCAAGCTTGCGAATGAATTGCGGATGCCAAACGACGGACGGCTCACTATTGTCATCGCCACCCCGATACGCAACGCAGGATGCATAGGGCACCTGCCCGCCGCCATCGTCATCGCTATGCGGCATCAATTGGCGAAAGGTATCGTTTACCCAATTGACCACACCCGGCACCGACCGGAAATTCACCGCCAGCTTCAGTGGCTGCAACGAAACGTCGCCAATGCCGTGCTGCATCGCACGCAGGAACAATCCGACTTCCGCTTCGCGAAAGCGATAAATCGATTGCATCGGATCGCCAACCACCAGTAGTGTGCGGCCATCGTCAGGCATCCAACCGCGTGTGAGTTTTTGCAGCAATTCGAACTGAGCGAACGAAGTATCCTGGAATTCATCCACCAATAAATGGCGAATTCGATAGTCCAGCGCGAGCGCAAGATCACTGGGCGCCTCGTCCGGCCCAAGTGCGCGCGATGCGGACTGCGCGATCTCGGTGAAGTCGCACTGACCATGCGAACCGAATACGGTCCACAGCAATCCAGTCGCTTGCGGCAGCAGGCGAACAATCGCTCCCAGCACGGCCCACTGTTGTTCGCTGTAGCGGGCAGGCGGCAGGCGGCGCAAGTTGTCCCACGCCCGCGCGAGCGCCTCAGATTGCGGCGCCGCTTCCAGTCGCTCCAACAATTCGCCCATGCGCGCCTTGGCGGCATCGAAAACGGCCTTTTCCTCCTTGTCGTTACTGGTGGGAAAGCCAATGTTCTTGTTCAAGCCTTTGCGCTTGCGCCAGCTACCGGACTGCGTAAGAAAAAGGTCCGCCAAAGCCAGCCACGCCGACGCAGCTGCCTCACCTCTCCCCGGCAACGCCTGCATATCGCTCAATATTGAAACTCCAGCATTGGCGCGGTCTGCAGGCCAGTTTCGCCCCGAAAAGCGCGCCAATTCTAGAGTTTTGTCCGTTTCCTCTAAGGGAAAGTGGCGAGCCACCAACGCTACCGCACGACTGCGCGCTCGCATCAGAGCGACTTCTAGCGTTTCGCGCTGATGCATCTCCGGCAGATTGCGCAGCCAGTGATCGCGCGAACGCAGCATTTCCGCCAGCAGGTTCTCCGCCACCTGAAGATTGTTGTCGAGGTGCGCGAGCAGCATCGCGACATCTTCTGCCAACGGATTGTCGGCGTTGACTTCCGCCAGCAGCAGGCGCGCTGCCTCGCGATAGAGCGGGTCAGCATTGTCGATACTTTCTGGTTGCGCGCCGAAGCGCGCTGCCAGCGGCATCTGCCGTGTGATCGATGCATTCAGCGAGTCAATGGTCTGTATGCGAAGGCGTGACGCATTTGCTTCCAGCTGCCAATCTCTCTCGCAATCGTGTTCGAGCGCAGCGACCGCCAGGCGGCGCGTGGTGTCGTCCATCGCCATCTCCGGATCTCGCGCCGATGCGAAGGCATCCAGCACTCGCTCACGCATTTCCGCCGCAGCCTTGCGCGTGAACGTAATGGCAACAATTTCCTCCGGTTCGTCGACACATGCCAGCAAGGCCAGATAGCGTTGTATCAGCAACCGCGTCTTGCCCGAACCTGCGGGCGCGCGAACGATGAACGACTGCCCGACATCGAGAGCGGCATCGCGTACATCCTGATCGCCCGCCGGCGCCACGTTGTCGAGACGATCACTCATCGGTTGCCTCGATTGAACCCTCGTCGATTGCGAGCGCGGCATACCCGCTGACTTCGGCAACACGGCAGAGCGGCTGCAAGTCGCACTGCGCACAGGTGAGACCGCCATGCTTTGGATCCACTTCCGCCAGACCGCGGGAAAAATCATCAGCCAGTTTCTGCAAACTGCCTTCCCACTCCGTGGTCAGCACATCCCATGACACGTATCCTTTGTTCCTCAGGTTCGCCTTGGCCTCGATCGGGCCTACGTCCGGCAACAAGCCTTCGATGGCGGAGACACCTTCGAAACCAAACACTTTTCCGCGTTCGCCGCGTTTCACACGCGCAAACGCGAGCGCGGAAATTTCTTCCTGCGCGGTACAAAAGTACAGCGGCAGCTGCGGCTCATCCGGCCGCTCGCCCAGCCAACTCGCCAGTTTGGCCACGCCAGTCTTGTAGTCAATCAGCGCATGAGTGCCATCGCCCAAGCGATCCATACGGTCCAACCGTAGTGACATGGCGAGACCAGCCAGTTGTACATCTCGCGAGCTTTCGCGCTCGATGACGGTAAACGGCGTGCGATCGCGTTCGTATGCCAGCCATTCCAGCACCAACCGATAAAGGCGCGCCTGCTCGATGCGAGCGAAGCGGCCTGTTAGGCTCGCGACACCTTTTTCATGGGCTTCGCTGATCGCACGCTCGGCTGCCTGCTCGACGATCTGCTGCAATTCTGCCTCGCTGGCCGCAAGCAAGCTAACGTGATCGACCAATGTTTGCCACACCAGATTCAACACCTGATGCAACAAAGTCCCACGCTCGGCAGCATCCAACCCGGGCTGCGGCACCTCCAGCGCCCTTGCTGCCAAACGATGCCTGGCGAAGCCGCGAAACGCGCAGGCGGCCTGATCGCGAATGACATTTGCGCCGCCACGAATGCGCGTTGGTGAGGGCAGTAACGCCAACGGCAAGTCGGGAATGGGCTCGATCGATGCCGACGCGCACAGCGTCTCCACATACGATGGCGGCAGTTGCGCGTTCAGCAGGGACTCAATTGACATTGGTGCGATATCGCGAATCAGCGCGCTGGCAGCGCGCGCTTGCTCATTGTTGCCTGACGCGCCCTCAACCAGCGCATGGCTGAACACGACCTCGTTTGCACTGCGCCGCCAGCCTTCGGTGATGCGACGGTCGAGCTTCAATGACTCGGCGGCTGATGACTCGGGCACGCCGGCGCCACGTTGCAACGAAGCGGGAATAAATGGATTGGGCCGCGCCGCCAATGGCCACGTGTTGTCAGCGAGACCAGTGACCCACAATGCGTCGAACTGCTGGCCAGCTGACTCCAGAATACCAAGCACCTGGATCGGTGCGGGTATGGCGGTATCGGCTTCCGGCTGGAACAAGAGGTCCCCCGCTATCCGTCGCAACTGATTCAGCGCTTCGTCAACACGCATGCGCGGCTGAATGGCCTGCAAAGCCGCTAGTGTGGACATCGCATCGCGAAGCTTTTCCACGATCTGAAAATCAATAGAGCCGAGCGAGCGCTCGCCCGGGAACCCCCACGCGCTGAGCACGCGTCCGAAATACTGGCTGCATTCCGGCGGGGTGCCTGGCGCAGGCGACCCAGTTCGGTTGCGCCGACCATCGTGACTTGCGCCAACACATTGCTGAACGGCGTCCAGTGTCGCGATCAGCTGTGCGCAATTGACGGGGGACTTGGCAAGCTTCCCGCGAACAGCCGAGAGCGTCAGTTCGCCGGGAGACGATTCGCGGAATCGCGCATCCAGCAACGCGCGCGCGGCAGCTTCGGTTTCAGCGCCGGCAATAAAAGGCGAACGCAGCAACGCACTGACCGCCAAATAAGGCAAAGGCCGATCACGCGAGAAATCAAGCATGGCCAGCGCATCGCGCACCAGTGCATAGTCTGCCAGCGGCACGCCGAGCGAGATATTGAACAGCGGTGCCGAAGCCTCGTCTACACCATCGATCCGCGAGCGTGTGCCCGGCATCAGGCTATCGGTCAATTCACGCGCAATTCGCGCGCGGTTGCGCTGCAGGTCGGGGACCACGATGCCGATCCGCATTGCGGGTCGGGCTTCCAGCCGCTGTCTGGCCCATGCAGCGCAGCCACGCAATTCCTGTTGTTCGTCGGCAAATTCCAGACGGACACAAGCTCCATCAATGGCAGGTGACGGCACACTGTCGATCGCAACACCAGCATCGCGCAACACACGCAACAAGTGGTGCTGCTGTGGCGTCGTAATGTCGAACCCCGCCATCAACAATTTCTCTGGCAACGCATCAGCTGCATCAGCAGATGCGGCAATCAATCTCGCCAGCAAATCGGGCAGCGTAGCGCTGTCAACGGCATGTCGCTCCCGGCACTGATCCTGAAAACTTTTCGACCAACCGACGAAAGCGGCAGCATCCTCGTGCAGGACAATTTTCTGCATCGCCGGCAACAGGTGCCAAGCTCGCGCCAGCGTCCACGCTGCCGCAGCACGCGCGGCGGCCTCGCGAACATTCATCAGTCCCAAGGTTGCCGTATCCGACTTGCGGATGGCCTGCTCCCACAGTAGCTGTGCTTGCGGCGCATCGAGCAAATGTAAGGGAGCTCCACCATCCACGCGCAGGGCCATTGATCGCCAGCTACGCTCGACAAATGTTGTCCACGGCAGGATGTCAGCTGAAGGCCACGCTATCCGCCCGGCATCGATTTGGGTGCGATCAAACGCCTGTTTGTACCAGGCCGCCAGTCGGCGATTGGGCGTGACCAGTGTCACACGCTCCGCAGCCAAGGCCGCGAATACGGCAAGCTGATCAGCGCCGGCCGTGGTCACGGCCGCGCCTTACTTCTCCATCAAATGGGCTTTTTCCTTGACCTTGGCCCATTCGTCGGCATCGGCCGGCGCGGGTTTGCGCGCGACGATCGGCTTCCAGCCCTTGGCCAGATCCGCATTAATTTTGATGAACGGCCGCTGATTTTCCGGCACGTCGTCCTCGGCAAAAATGGCCTCCACCGGGCACTCGGCGACACAGAGAGTGCAATCGATGCACTCGTCCGGGTCTATCACCAGCATGTTCGGCCCTTCGCGAAAACAGTCGACGGGACAAACATCCACACAATCGGTGTATTTGCACTTGATGCAGGATTCGGTAATTACAT
>JAEUNB010000319.1 GCA_016790625.1 Betaproteobacteria bacterium
TGAAAGCCTGCGCATCGATGCGCGGGTTGGTGGGCGGCGCAGGCGCGCGGACAGGAGTTTGGGCCGATGCGATGCCGCAGGCAAGCATCAAGGTCATCGTGCCGAGACTGTTTTTCCTGATGTTCCGGGTGGGGGTGGGCAGGTGAGGGTTTGGCCGTCCGCAGGGCGACTGGTTCCCCAGTCCTCGTCGCAAGAGGTGTTCAGCACGGGAAAGTGCAGCATTTGTGCGGCGTTCCAGCCGTTTTTGGCCTGCAGGCCGCGCCAGTGCTTGAGTTTCGATTCTTGAGCTTGTATGCCCGGATAAACTTAGGTATTGACCTAAGTTTAAAATGTGCCTATAGTTAGGTACATGCCTAAGCAAACCATACAGCTTGATCGTGTCTTCAGCGCCATGGCCGACCCGACCCGCCGCGCGGTGCTGGCACGGCTGTGCGAGGGGCCGGCCACAGTCAGCGAGCTGGCGCAATCGTTCGACATGGCCCTGCCTTCGTTCACCCAGCACCTCGGTGTACTGGAAGCGTGCGGGCTGGTGAGTTCGGAAAAGGAAGGGCGCGTGCGCACCTACCGGCTGGCACCGGAAACATTGCAGGCGGCGGAAGACTGGATGGCCGAGCGGCGCTCGGTGTGGGAAACCCGCCTCGATCAACTCGACAGCTATTTGCTGAAAATGAAAGGAAAAAAGAAATGACCTCAACCGCGCAAATCGATCCGAAACTCGACCTGGTGCTGGAACGCTATATCGATGTTTCGCCTGAAATGGTGTGGACGGCCTGGACTGATCCCGAACATCTCAAGCAATGGTTTACGCCCGCGCCATGGAAGACGGTGGACTGCGAAATCGATCTGCGTCCGGGCGGAAAATTTCATACCGTGATGCAGTCGCCGGAAGGCCAGAAGTTTCCCAACGCCGGTTGTTATCTGGAAGTGGTACCGAATCGCCGGCTGACTTTTACCTCTGCACTGGGTCCCGGCTTTCGGCCTGCGGCCCCGGCAGGGGCGGACAGCAAGGAGTGCGCGGAGATTCTGTTCACCGCGATCGTGACCATGGAGCCGAAGGGCAAGGGCTGCCGATATCACGTTGTCGCGATGCATGGCGAGGAAGGCAGCCGCAAGCGCCACGAGGAAATGGGCTTCCACGAAGGCTGGGGCGCTGCGCTGGATCAACTGGTCGCGCTGATGCAGAAAAGCTGAAAACCGTTTACGCTCGGCGGCATGAAAAAACATGCCGCCCCTCTGATCCTTTTGCTATCGCTGTGCGGCTGTGCCGCAACCGGCGATCAGCCGTCGCCATCGGGTAGCGCATCGCCGCTGCAGGTTCCGTTCAAGGTCGTAAGCCCGGATGGCCCCGGACCGTTCCCGGCGATTGTCATGATGCACGACTGCAGTGGCCTCGGCCCCAACTCCAGCGGCGCGCCAAACCGCTGGGCGAAGGAGCTGGTCAGTCAGGGCTATGTGGTCATCATGCCCGACAGCTTTTCCACACGCGGTTTTCCGGATGGCGTGTGCACCAACGACTCGCCGCAACGAATTGAGGTCGCACCTGCGCGCCGCCAGACAGATGCCTATGCGGCGCTGGCACATTTGCGTACCTTGCCCAATGTCGATAGCGCACGCGTCGGCTTGATGGGCGGCTCCCACGGCGGCGCGACCACGCTGGCGACGATGGCGCTAACAGGAAATCAGCCGCGCTCCGGCTTCTCGGCGGCGATTGCGTTGTATCCGAACTGCGGAATACGCCTTGGCGATTGGCGTGCCGATGGTAGCGGCGTTTATCGGCCGCAGGCGCCGTTATTGATCCTGACCGGCGAACTGGACGACTGGACCCCGGCTGCGCCGTGCCAGCGAATGAC
The DNA here is from genome assembly GCA_016790625.1 of Betaproteobacteria bacterium. GTDB lineage: Bacteria > Pseudomonadota > Gammaproteobacteria > Burkholderiales > Usitatibacteraceae > UKL13-2. Next base: position 1,851 of record JAEUNB010000319.1, read on the forward strand.
CGATGTGTCGCGGCAGGCCGGTCACCCGGTGTCGATCAAGGTCTATCCCGGCGCACATCACTCCTTCGACAGCAATCGTCCGGTGCGCTATGTGGCGACGAGGATGAATGCCAATGCGCCGGGCGGGCGAGGCGCCACCACTGGCGGCAATGCGGAGGCATGGGCGGACAGCATCAATGAGGTGAAAAATTTCTTCGGCAAGTACCTGAAGAAGAACTGATTCGGCGGAAAGGGCTGGGCATCGCCCAGCCGTTGTCTTGCTAGTCCGTCGTCGTTTGCATCCCGCTCAGGTGTCTGCCGGACGATGCGCGTCAGGGCAGTCCTGCATGTTCATCTTCTGCATCTCCGCCGCCATTTCCTCCGGCGTCATGTTGCGAACATGCGTGGCCACCGACCAGTTATGACCGTAGGGATCTTCCAGCACACCGTAGCGATCGCCCCAGAAGGTATCGGCAACCGGCATTTTCACGACGGCACCGGCGTCGGCCGCCCGCTTGGCAAACGCGTCCGCATCTTCAACAAATAAATGAATGGTGACCGGCGAGCCTTTGAGCATTTTTGGTCCCAGCGCGCCCCACTCGGGCATTTCGTCGACTAGCATCACGGCGGAGTCGCCGATCCTGATTTGTGCGTGCATCAGTTTGTCGCCCATGCCCGGCATGCGCATGATCTCTTCCGCGCCAAACGCCTTTTTGTAGAACTCGATCGCTGCCGCTGCGCCGGCACACACCAGATGCGGGGTGACGGTACGCATCCCATCGGGAATGGGTTTTACCTTTGCCTGGGTCATGTTCATATCTCCTGAGGTTGAAATGAGCAGAGTGCTGCCTGAATGATCTGCTTATTGATACGACGAACGGGAAGGCGGGAAATCGACACTGCGGCTAATTATTTTCCGCCTTTCAACAATTGATTCCAGCCGGCCTGGCCGAGTTGGTTCAGCGTTTCAATGTTTTTTTCGTAGATTGTTGATGCGTCCGGAAATGCCGCCACCGCCCGATCGATACTCGCCTCGCGCAACAGATGCAGCATGGGATAGGGCGAACGGTTGGTGCAGTTGGTGATGTCGTCAGCCTCGGTACCGGCGAACTGGTATTGCGGGTGAAAGCTCGCAATCTGCAGAATCCCATCGAGTTCAAGCTCATGAATGGCATCGTCGGCGACATACAGGAAGTCGTTGTAGTCGAGAAAGTCCGCCAGCGCATACGGATGAATCAGCAGTGTGGTGTCGATTTCCACCGGGTCAGCGGCGGCAAGCCGTCGCAATTCCGCTATCAGTTCATCGCGAAGTGCATCGGCCGTGGTTGCGGCGCTGACTTTGTAACGGATTTGTTGCTTGACGTGGACCGCTTTCGCGAACGGACAAAGATTCAGCCCGATCACCGCACGCTCCAGCCAATTCACCGTTTCCGCAATAAAAATCTCTTCGCTCATGCCGCTAGTTTAAACAGCAACTGCCGCCCGGTGATGCGATGCGCGCCGACAGCGTGCGCCTACAATCGTAACGCTACATTTCAAGCGCAACAGCCGGTTACAAGGTTGGCGCGTTGTCTGACAGAAAGTGCAATTGCGCGCTCCTAGAATTTTTTCCAGTTCAATTGCTGGCGAAAATTCACTTGATCCTGCGCGACGACCAACGCTCCTCCGTCATACATCTCGTCAACCCGCTGTGGGACCCGAACGGTGGCTCGGACTGGCGCACCATCGTGCTGTGGGAGATGCTGCGCGAGCAGGCAAAAACCAAGCTGTGGAGCGAGTACCGCCCGTCGCCGGTATTCGATTCGCGTTACCCGTTGCAGCGCATTCGACCCTTCATGGGCTCGATGCCGTTTGGCGGCACGATGGTGTTTGTCGGTATCTACTTCCGCATTGGCTACTGGATTCGTTTCGCCATGCCGAAGCGCGTGGTAGTGATTTACAACACCGACCAGCCTGATCGCCTGGCAAAGAACCTGCGGCGCATTACCGGCTGCGGGGTAACACCTGAAGTGGTGTCGACCTCGCATGCGCTGAATCACAAATTGGGGCAATCGCTGCCGGTGCTCGAAAGCCCGATCGAACTGTCGCCCTTCCTCGCCATGCATCGCGCGCATGGGCCGCGCAATCGCATGTTCACCGTCGGCCGCCTGAGCCGCGACGATGTCAGCAAGCACCATCGTGAAGACCCGGAGCTGTATCGACGGCTGGCGGAAAGCGGCTGTCGCGTGCGCATCATGGGTGGCACCTGCCTCGCCGCAGCGCTGGTTGGCGTGCCGAATATCGAACTGCTGCCGGCGGGTGCAGAAAGCGCGGCCGCGTTTTTGAGTTCGCTGGATTGCTTTATTTATCGCACGTCGGAAACCTGGCTGGAAGCATTTGGCCGCGTTATCTTCGAAGCCATGGCCAGCGGCTTGCCAGTGGTGTGTGCCAAGCCCGGCGGGTATGTCGACTACCTCACTCATGGACGCGACAGTCTGATCTTTGAACATACGGCAGACGCATTTGCGCAGGTCCAGCAGCTTCGCGGCAGTGATGATTTGCGTGCGTCGCTTGGCGAGAGTGCGCGCGAGACCGCGCGTCAGGTGGTGGGCGAAAAATTATGTTTGCGTACGCAGCAATTCCTGCTGCCACCGGCTCGACCGGCGGCCGACACCGCCGCAGCGGTTATCGTTTGAGCACCGCGAACCACAGCCAGATGGCGCCGACGATGGCAGCCGTGATCACCGTCTGTGTTAGCACAGCGACGAATACGCCCTTGACCCACAGCCACCAGCGGTTGCCGCGGTAGAGCTGCGCGCAGCCGACGCTGTAGTAAAACAGCCACAGGGCGATGTAGACGCCCAGCACATTGTTGTAGGGAATCTCGAACACCAGCCAGATCGGGATTACCACCAGCGTAAAAAAGATCGAGCGGAAGCCCGAGGTGTAGGCGGCCAGCGCCAGATGCTCGGCGAAGTTGAGTTTGTCCGCGCGGAAAAGCAGCTTGCCAAATGCGGCCAGTATGGGCAGCTGTATCAGGATCACCAGATTCAGGTGGTTCTGCAGAAAGGCGCTGACCGGGTTGGTCGGAATGTCGCGATTGAAATCGACAAAGCGCGTGGCCGCCAGCACCAGCGAGGCCACGCCGACCACCACCAGCACGAAGGTGAACGGGTTGAAGTATTTCCTGCGCTTGCCGTCGATGTAATCGCGCGCCACCCTGCCGGGGCGGAACGTCAGGTCGCGCACCAGCGAAAACACGCTGTGGTCGGCGTGGGTGAACACATGCACCATCGCGTGGGCGATGTCGTGCAGGGTGAGGCGGCGCGTGTCGGCTGCCTGGCCGCATTCGCTGCAAAAGCGCTGCGACGACATGAGCGTGGCGTTGCAGTTGAGGCAATGTGGGGCTGCAGTGGTCATGATGCGAATCTTCGCACAAACCGTCGATGCGGCGCCGGGCGTGTCGTCATCACGAGGCAAAACTCCAGCACCGGTGCGGATTGCAGGCCGAAAGTGCCCGGAAATCCGCGCCAGTGCTGGACTTTTTCTGTGGCATCGCGAGTCTCGCATGTGCTTTATCATTCGACATCGCTCTCGTGTTTTCACAAGGAACGCACCATGAAAAAAATGTTCATTGCCCTGATGATCACCGCCGCATCGCTGACGGCCATCGACGTCGAAGCCAAACGCCGCCTGGGTGGTGGCAAATCGACCGGCACGCAATCGACCAATGTGCAGAAATCCGCTCCACCGGCAGATGCGGCAAAGGCGGCCACGCCTGCTGCTCCGGCCGCTGCAGCACCTGCTGCCGCACCGGCTGCGGCGGTTCCGCCCAAGCCCGCTTCGCCTTGGAAAGGCATGCTGGGTGGTGCCCTGCTGGGATTGGGACTCGGTGCGCTGCTGTCGCATTTCGGCATTGGTGGTGCGCTGGCCAATCTGATCAGCATCGCGCTGATGGTGGGCTTGTTTGGACTGGCTGCTTATTTCATCTATCGACTGGTGACGAAGAAGTCCGGCAGCGCGCCGCAGCCGGCCTACGCTGGTGCCGGATCATCGCCTGAACCGGTCTCATCGACCATGGAGCGCAGCGCTTCGCCGGCACCTGCTGCCACGCCATCGTCCACCCGTTTCCGCGTGCCGGAAATCGGCTCGGCCATCGGATC
>JAEUNB010000332.1 GCA_016790625.1 Betaproteobacteria bacterium
TAGCTTAGCCTGGTAGAGCGCTACGTTCGGGACGTAGAGGCCGGAGGTTCGAATCCTCTCACCCCGACCAATTTGGTAGTCAAAAAGCCGGTGCAAACCGGCTTTTTGTTTTTGCGCATTTCATATGTCTTTTTTGCATACTTAATCGAGCATCGTTATTTCATGGCCACCATTTTTCGAGAGCGGGTACTTACCGTTAAACACTGGACTGATCGTCAATTCAGTTTTACCACCACGCGCGATCCGTCATTCCGGTTTCTCAACGGACAATTCACCATGATCGGCATCGAAGTGGAAGGCAAGCCGTTGATGCGCGCCTACAGCATGGTCAGCGCCAATTACGACGAACAGCTGGAATTCCTCAGCATCAAGGTTCCCGATGGCCCGCTTACGTCACGCCTGCAACACATCAAACCCGGTGACACGCTGCTGGTCAACAGCAAGGCGGTGGGCACACTCATCATGGAAAACCTGCTGCCCGGAAAAAACCTTTATCTGCTCTCAACCGGCACTGGGTTGGCGCCATTCATGAGCATCATCAAGGATCCGGCAACTTACGAGCGCTTTGAGAAAGTCATCCTGACGCACGGTTGCCGAGAGAGGTCAGAGCTGGCGTACGACGACGTCATTACCCGCGAGCTGCCGGAAAACGAATTTTTCGGCGAGCAAGTCAGGAACCAGCTGATTTACTATCCCACCGTGACGCGCGAACCGTTTCGCAACCAAGGCCGCGTGACCACATTGCTGGACACCGGCAAACTGCCGGCAGACATTGGCTTGCCACCGCTGGATATCAATTCCGACCGTGTGTTGATCTGCGGCAGTCCGGAAATGCTCAAGGATTCGCGAGAATTGCTGGTCAAGCGCGGTTTTGTAGAAGGGCACATGGAATCCCCGGGACACTTCGCGATTGAGCGGGCATTCGTCGAAAAGTAACACTCCGCATTTGCGCCCGCATCTGTAGCGGGCATTCGTTTCGATGCTTGTCACCGGCTCTTGCTCGCAGGTACGATATAGCGAGAATACCTAATGGCAACTCTCGTCCTGCGGTCATGGGAAAAATCCTGCTGTTTATTTTTGCTGCCATCGCGGGCTGGCTTCTTTATAAAGGGCTGCTCGGCAAGGCTGCCGGCAAATCTGGTGCTAAAGCCGGCACTGGCTCTTCGTCCAATCGAGTCGAGGAAAAAATGCTCAAGTGCGATCGTTGCGGGGTCTTCATACCCGCATCCGAATCCATGTCGTTGGACGGAGCCCTGACCTGCCGCAGTCCGGATCGATGTCCGCAACGCCAGTCTGTCTAGATCGGGGTGAGCATGCTGAATCAGGCGGTAGCAGCGGCATCGGGCGTGAAAAGTGGCTCATTCGGGGAGGCAAGGGAGGCAAGTCCGATACCTCGTAACAGCCAGCTCGACGTGGTCTGGCGATCGATCACGCACTTTTGTTTCTATCGCATCGTTATTGCGGTCATCCTCAGCCTCTCCTACTGGAGCTTCCAGCGATATCAGTTGCTGTCGCCGTCGTCGATCGAGATGGCAGCCGGTGCGCTCGCGTTCTACTTCCTTTCGGCGATTGCCTTGCTGGGGATGGCGCGGATTCGTTCTCCCGGGCCGACCGCGCATGTAACTGCGCAGGTCGTTCTCGATGTAGTCAGCATGATATTGCTGATGCATGCATCGGGGGGCATAAAGAGCGGGATAGGCTTGCTGCTGTTGGTGACGCTGGCTGCATCCAGCGTGGTGGTACGTGGGCGAATTGCCTACTTCCATGCTGCTCTTGCATCGTTAGCCGTACTTTGCGAGCAGTCGTGGCAATTCCTGATACTGGATGCGCCGGTATCCGATTACGTTCAAAGCGGCTTGCTCGCAGGAAGTTTCTTCTTGATTGCGGGCTTGGGATATAGCCTGGCCAAGTATGCGCAGGGTGCGGAGCAGATTGCCGCCAGGCGCGGGGTCGATCTGGCAAATTTGGCCCAGATAAACGAATTGGTGATCCGCGACATGCAGGACGGCTTTGTGGTGGTGGATGAAAAGACCATCATCCGTCAGCACAATTTGCAGAGCGAGCAGCTGATCGGCGGATTGGGTGGCGCAAACGGACGCGCCCTGGCGGAGGTTTCGCCACAACTCGCCATACTGCTGGAGCAATGGCGACGCGATCCTGAGCGGATATTCTCAATATTGCGCGACCCGAAAACGCAAAAGGATTTCCAGGTGCGCTTTGTTGCTATCGGTGGTGCGCATGAGATCGGTAGCGATGGTACCGACAAATCCGCCACGCCTACCGTGGTCTTTATCGAGGACGCCGGCCGCATTCGCATTCAGGCGCAGCAAATGAAGCTGGTTGCGCTGGGGCGCCTGACGGCGAGTATCGCGCACGAGATTCGCAATCCGCTCTCAAGCATCAATCACGCAGCGGAGTTGATGCAGGAAGACAGCGAACGCAGTGGCCGCCGGCCGGAAGACTTGCGATTGCTGTCAATCATCCAGGACAACGCGCACCGGCTTGACCGCATGGTTCAGGAGGTGCTGTATCTCAACCGGCGTGATCGTGCTCATCCGGAGCCCATCGATGCCGGAACCTACCTGCATCGCTTTCTGCAGGATTTTTGCGCCAACGAGAAACTCGACAGCGGCGTCATTTCGCTGAGCGCCTGCACGTCGCGGCGCCCGTTGTTTGATCGCAGCCACCTCGACCAGATCCTGTGGAATCTGGTGCGAAATGCACGGGCTTACTGCAGTGGCGACAAAGGTAGTGTTTCGATCCTGCTGAGCGATGGTGACGACGATGAGTCGGTCTTCATTTCCGTCGCCGATGATGGACCCGGGGTGCCGGTCGAGGCGCTGCCGCATCTGTTTGAGCCGTTTTTCACCACGGCCACCAGCGGCACCGGGCTTGGACTGTATATTGCCAAGGAGTTGGCGGAAGTAAATGGCGCAGCGCTCGAACATGTGCGTGACGCGAACGAAACCAAAAGTGGTGCCTGTTTTCGCCTCAGGATGAAAGGGAGCAGACTTAGTTCATGACTGACAAGCATGTTTTGATCGTTGACGACGAGGCGGACATCCGCGAATTGCTGGTGCTGACGCTAATGCGCATGGGCGTTGAAGCCGAAGCCGCTCGCAGCTGCGAGGAGGCCTACGCGCGACTGAAGGAACGCAGTTTCGATCTTTGCCTGACCGATATGCGCCTGCCCGATGGTGACGGCTTGGCGATACTGAGCCATATCGCCGCTCATCACGGTAACACCCCGGTCGCGGTGATTACTGCGTATGGCAGCACCGACAATGCCGTGGCGGCATTGAAGGCGGGCGCGTTTGACTATATTTCCAAACCGATCCAGCTCAAGCAATTGCGTGAGGTCATTACGTCGGCGCTGAATCTGCCCAGACCTGCGGGTGATCGTAGCGAGCGCCCTCGTCGATCAGCGATCACCGAGCGCGCGTCAAACGGCACCGGCGGTAGTCGCGACGCTGATCCCGTCGGATCGGTGCAAACGGGGCCGCGGTTGCTTGGTGAGTCCGCGCCAATCCAGCGTGCCCGGGAAATGATTGCAAAGCTGGCGCGCAGTCAGGCGCCGGTCTACATCACCGGCGAGTCCGGTACCGGCAAGGAAGTGGCGGCGAGATTGATTCATTCGGGTTCGGCTCGACGCGATGCGCCATTTGTCGCGGTCAACTGCGGCGCCATCCCTGAAAACCTGATGGAAAGCGAGTTTTTTGGCTACCGCAAGGGTGCCTTTACCGGGGCTGAAGGCGACAAAGACGGTTTTCTCCATGCTGCTGATGGGGGCACGCTGTTTCTCGATGAGGTAGGGGACTTACCCCTCACCATGCAGGTCAAGCTGTTGCGGGTGATTCAGGAAAAGAAAGTACGTAAACTGGGAGAGACCTCCGAGCTTGCGGTCGACTTCCGGATTATTTCCGCCACGCACAAGAACCTGAACGACAAGGTCACAGCTGGCGAGTTTCGCCAGGATCTGTTTTATCGCCTCAATGTCATCGAGCTGAGGATGCCCAGTCTGCGCGAGATTCCCGAAGATATTCCGCTGATGGTGAAAAAAGTAATGGAACGGCTGGCATCGCAGTCGGGGCTGCAGCAACCCGCGCTGGGCGACGATGCACTGCGTGCACTCAAAGGCTATGACTATCCCGGCAATGTGCGCGAACTCGAAAACATCCTCGAACGCGCCCTGGCGTTGTGCGATGGACAACTGGTCCGCGAAAGCGACCTCTATTTGACTGAAGACCAGGGCAGCGTCGGTGCATCACCATCGATGCTGGCGGGTGAGCGCACCATGCCGCTGCACGAATACCTGGATCAGATCGAGCGCGAGCAAATACAGAAGGCACTTGAGCAGACACGTTTCAACAAGACCGCCGCTGCAAAAGTGCTGGGCATTACCTTCCGCTCGTTGCGTTACCGTTTGGACCGCCTGGGCATCGACTGAAACGCTGCTGCGTCCGTTGCGTCAGCGGGTGACAAGAGTCGACGAAACCCGCCGGCGGCGTTTGCGTTGTCCAAGGTAAACTGGTTTCAGTACGTCCGCCCATGAAAGAGGTGGTCATGCAGCACGTGGCAACAGCCGAGCACCGGACCACGTTGCGCCAGATGCTGATTCTGGCGACGCTGTACTTTGTCGCCACCAAGATGGCCGTTGCACTTACCGAGCTGAACAGCAACGCGGCTGCCGTGTGGTTGCCGGCAGGAATCGGCTTTGCCGCGCTGATGATGTTTGGCATCCGTTTGTGGCCGGGCGTGGCCGTCGGTGCGCTGTTGGGCGTCATGGCACCGGATACCAATGCGCAGGCCGCAGGCCTGATGATGCTGTCCAATACCGTGTTCGCCATTGCAGCTGTCTGGCTTGCCCGGCGCTGGCTGGATTTTCATCCCGATCTTCAGCGTGTGCGGGATGTGGTGGTACTGTTCATTCCGGTGGCATTGGGCGTCAGCGTATTGTCCGCCGCATTGGGCACCGCAGCGTTGATGGCCGCGGGGTGGGCAACCTGGAACGATGCACCGGTCCGCGCCGTGTTGTGGTGGCTGGGTGATGCCATCGGCTTGGTGGTGGTCGCCCCCTTGCTGCTCGCGTGGCGCGCCGCAGGTGCGTCGCTGTCGGTTCGCGACTTGGTGATGTTGCTTCCCTGCGCAATCTCGATCTTCACCTTCGCCATGCCCGCAGGGCATGGCTGGATGCACGACCTGATGGTGCTGGCAATATTCCCGGTTGCGGTGTGGTGCTCGTTGGAGGCCTCGGTACGGGCGATTGCGCTGACCAACCTGATGCTAGCCGGCGTGGCAGTAATCGGCACGACACTCGGCCGTGGCCCCTTCGGCGGCATGCCCGATGTGTACGGCAGCATCATCCAGCAAGGTTACATCTATTCGCTGGCATTGATCATGCTGGTGTTGGGCACCGCACGCGCGCAGCAGCGCGCGACCGAGGGTGAACTGCGTAAAAGCGAAACCCGCTTCCGCAGCCTGCTCAAACTGTCCAGCGACTGGTATTGGGAGCAGGGGCCGGATTTCCGGTTTGTTGATATCTCTCTCGATCTGCACGACAAGGGTGGTGTCAGCCGCACGGATCACATCGGCAAGCTGCGCTGGGAACTGCCGGCCGTAAACATCGGCGCGGAAGAATGGCAGCGGCATCGTGAAATGCTGGAGGCGCACCAGCCGTTCCGCGATTTCCTGATCCAGCGCCCGACAAGCAGTGGTGGCACTGTGTCGCTGCGTGTCAGCGGTGAGCCGGTATTTGACGAACGCAACAACTTTCTCGGTTATCGCGGTATCGGGCGCAATGTGACCGAGCAGCAACGCGCCGAAGAGGCGGTGCGTGAGAGTGAGCAACGCTTTCGCTCGGTGTGGGAGACCACCACCGATGCCGCGTTGATCATCGATGAAAAGAGCGTCATCCGTTTTGCCAATCCGGCCGTGCAGCAACTATTCGGTTACTCGGTGGATGAGTTGGTCGGCCAGCCGCTGTCCATCATTCAGCCTGTAGAAGCGCATGCCACGCATCACGCCGGGATGGCACGCTACCTCAGTACCGGTGAGAAGCGCATGGATTGGCGTGCGGCGGAAGTGACCGCGCGTCACCGGGATGGCCGCCATATTCCGGTCGAGGTGGTTTTTTCCGAAATGGCCATGGACGGCGGGCGTGGTTTCGTCGGATTTCTGCGCGATATCCAGACCCGCAAACGGGTGGACGAGGAGTTACGTGGTTCGCGTGCGCTGTTTGCCACCATCTTTGCCAGCAGTCCGATTCCGATCGTGATTAGCCGTGTCGCGGATGGACGTTTTTTTGAAGTCAATCAGGCCGCGCTGGACTTGTTCGGTTTCAGCCGTGAACAAGTCATAGGCAAGACCACGCTGGAAATGAACGTCTGGCCAACGCCGGATGGACGCGATCGCCTGTTGCACCGCCTGCGCACCGAGGGGCGCGTGGTCAACTACGACATCCAGCTGAGGGTGGCCAGCGGTGCGCTGCTTGATGTGCTCTATTCGGCCCAGGTGGCGCAGTTTTCCGACGAAGCCTGCATTATCGCCACCATCGTCGATGTCACAGCCAAGGTCAAGGCGGAAGCCCTGCAGCGCGAGTACGAGCAGCGTTTTGCCAAGGTGTTCCACTCCAGTCCAGATGCCATCGTCATCTCTCGCCTGTCGGATGGCGTTTATCTGGAAATCAACGATGCCTGGGTCAAGCTGTCCGGCTATACGCGGGAGGAGTCGCTGGGGCGCAGCACTTTTGAACTGGATGTCTGGGTCACCCCGGCCGACAGGGAGAGGTTGCTGGAAAAGCTGGCAACCGGCGAGGCGGTACGGCAGTTCGATTTCCAGTTCCGCCGCAAGGGGGGCGACGTGGCGCAGGCGATCATGTCTGCCGAGGTCATTGAGCTTCGTGGCGAAAAGTGCCTGTTGTCGTTGCTGTCCGACATTACCGAACGCCGCCGCGCGGTGGAGAGATTGCGCGAGAGCGAACGCCGTTTTGCCGATGTGGTCGATGCCGCTGGCGAATATGTCTGGGAGACGGATATCAATGGCCGCTATCTCTATGTGTCGGAGCGGATCGAGAAGGTGCTGGGCTATACGGCAGATGAAGTGCTTGGCAGGACCGCCTACGACTTCATGACCCAGGAGGAGATCGATCGGCTCGAACACTGGTTCGACACGCGACCAGACCCCGGCATGCCGATCCGCAACCTGGAGCACATGTCGATCACCAAGGATGGCCGCCATATCTGGCAGCAGGTGTCCGGTGTGCCGATCTTCAACCCGGCCGGCGAGCGTATCGGCTATCGCGGAACCGGTTTCGATATCACCGAACGCAAACAGGCCGAACAGCGGATCGAGGAGCTGGCAACGCGCGATGCGTTGACCCAGCTTCCCAATCGGCGCCTGCTGGCCGACCGGCTGTCGCAGGGGATTCTCGCCGCGCAGCGAAGCGGCGGCTTGATTGCGGTGTTGTTCATCGACCTGGATCGCTTCAAGACCATCAACGATTCGCTGGGCCACGCGGCAGGGGACGATTTGCTGAAGAGCGTCGCATCACGCTTGCAGGATTTGATGCGCAAGGGCGACACGCTGGCGCGCATCGGTGGTGACGAGTTCGTGGTGGTGCTGGAGGCGCTGCGCGCGGCTGAAGATGCCGGCGCCGTGGCGCAGAAAATCATCGGGACCTTGTCCGAGCCTTATCTCATCGACGGCAACACGTTGACGACTTCCGCCAGCGTGGGCATCAGTGTCTATCCCGGCGATGCGCCGGATGGCTCCACACTGATTCGCAATGCCGACATGGCGATGTACTTCGCCAAGGAGCATGGCCGGCGCAACTACCAGTTCTATTCGGAGGAAATGAACTCCCGCGCGGTCGAAAAGCTGACGATGGAAAGCACGCTGCGCCGTGCCATCGAGCGCAATGAGTTCGAGCTTTACTACCACCCAAAGTTTGCATTGGCCGATGGCAAGCTGATGGGCGTGGAAGCATTGGTGCGCTGGAATCATCCGGAACTGGGCCTGATTGGGCCAGGCAGCTTCATTCCGGTCTCGGAAGAAACGGGACTGATTGTGCCGCTGGGCGAATGGGTGCTGAAGCACGCCTGCCTGCAGAGTCGTGACTGGACGCACGTTTTTCGGCGCAGCATTCCGGTGGCGGTCAATCTGTCTGTCGGGCAATTCAGCAAAGGACTCGCCCGCACCGTGCGCGATGCGCTCGCGGCGGCGGACCTGCAACCCGATGCGCTGGAGCTCGAGATTACCGAGAGCATGCTGATGAAAAATGTCGACGAAAACATCGACGTGCTGCGCCGTCTGTCGGATCTGGGCGTGGCGATCGCGATCGACGATTTCGGTACCGGCTATTCCTCGCTTGCCTATCTGCGGCGTTTTCATGTCGATACGCTGAAGATCGACCAGAGCTTCGTGCGCGATGTCGATACCAACCTGGACGACGCTGCGATCATCGAAGCCATCGTGGCCCTCGGGCACAGCCTGCAGTTAAAGGTGGTGGCCGAAGGTGTGGAGACGCAGGAACAGAAGCGGCTGCTGACCGAATTGCACTGCGACCAATGCCAAGGCTATCTGTTTGGCGAGCCAGTGCCGGCGCGAGTGTTCGAGGATCGCTATCTGCGCTTGCACTGACCCGATGCCGGACTTGATGGCTAAAGTCCAGCATTGGTGCGGTTTTCCGGTCAAAAGTGGCTGGAAACCCGCCCCAATGCTGGACTTTGATTTCCACATTTTCAAAAAGCGAAGTGCACGGAATGCGCTCCGGCAATTTGCCCTGGGACAATGCCGCCTCGGCCGGGCGACTATAATTCGCCCATGAAAACAACATTTACCATCGTTCCCGGAGAACTTACCCTGCCGCAGTTGCGCCGAGCGCGCGATGGGCATTTCAATTTTGAACTTGTCGACAGCGCCTGGACGGAGATCCGCGCCGGTGCCGAGACGGTGGAGAAGATTGTTGCCAGGGGCGAACCGGCCTATGGCATCAACACCGGTTTCGGCAAGCTCGCCAGCACTCATATACCCGTCGACCAACTGGAGGCGTTGCAACGCAATCTGGTGCTATCTCACAGCGCAGGTGTCGGTGCGCCGCTAGCGGATGAAGTGGTGAAGCTGATCATGGTGCTCAAGGTGGCGAGTCTCGCGCGTGGCCGCTCGGGCGTGCGACCGCTGATTATCGAGGCGTTGCTGCGTTTGCTCAACGCAGGTGTCTACCCGCTCATTCCGTCCAAAGGCTCGGTAGGGGCCTCTGGCGATTTGGCACCATTGGCGCATATGTCGGCACTGCTGTTGGGACTAGGCGAGGCGCATGTCGGTGGCAAGCGCCTGGCGGCGAATGATGCGCTGATTGCCGCGGGTCTGGCACCGATCACGCTGGCTCCCAAGGAAGGGCTGGCGCTGCTGAATGGCACACAGGTATCGACCGCGTTGGCGTTGCACGGGCTGTTCCAGATCGAAAATATTTTTGCCGCAGGCATGGTCGCGGGGGCGATGAGCGTCGATGCAGCGATGGGCAGCGATGCGCCGTTCGATGCGCGCATTCACGACTTGCGCGGGCAGCCCGGCCAGATCGAAACGGCGGCGCACTATCGTTCGCTGCTGGCGGGAAGCGAAATCCGCAATTCACATCTGGTCGGCGACGACAAGGTGCAGGATCCTTACTCGCTTCGCTGCCAGCCGCAGGTAATGGGCGCCTGCCTGGATGTGATTCGCTCGGCATCGCGCACGCTGGAAATCGAAGCCAATGGTGTGACCGACAATCCGCTGGTGTTTCCGGATACGGGTGATGTTCTGTCCGGCGGCAATTTTCACGCCGAGCCGGTGGCAATGGCCGCAGATCAACTTGCGATTGCCGTGGCAGAAATCGGCGCGTTGTCGGAACGGCGCATGGCGCTGCTGGTGGATCCCGGCCTATCCGGCCTGCCGCCATTCCTGGTCAAGGAGAGTGGACTCAATTCAGGCTACATGATGGCGCAGGTAACTGCCGCCGCGCTGGCCAGCGAAAACAAATCGCTGGCTCATCCTGCCTCGGTGGACTCGCTGCCGACCTCCGCTAATCAGGAAGACCACGTCAGCATGGCCACCTTTGCCGCGCGCCGCCTGACCGACATGGCCGAAAATACGTCCGGCGTGGTGGCGATCGAGCTGCTGGCCGCAGCGCAGGGAATCGATTTGCGCCTACCGCTGAAAACCTCACCCGCCTTGCAACGGGCGCATGCGCATGTGCGCGCCAGGGTGCCGTACTACGATCACGATCGCCTGCTGGCTCCCGACATAGACGCAGCCAGCGATTTGATCCAGCACGGCGCATTCAACGGCATGGTGGGCGGTTTGTTTGCATCGATGAACACATGACGGCGAAGAAACTGTTCGCGTCTGAAGCGCTGCTACCCCAAGGCTGGCGCAAAAACGTGCTGGTCGAGTTGCAAGGTGAAGATATCCTCGTCGTCACGCCTGACGCGTCGCCAGGGGATGCGGAACGATTGAATGGAGCGTTGGTTCCCGGCATGGCCAATCTGCATTCGCACGCCTTTCAGCGTGCCATGGCCGGCCTGACCGAGCGTGCCGGGCCGAGTGGCGACAATTTCTGGGCCTGGCGCGAATTGATGTACCGATTCCTGTCGCGCATCACCCCAGAGGACAACGAGGCTATCGCCAGCCAGTTGTATATCGAAATGCTGAAGGCGGGCTATACCAGTGTCGCCGAATTCCAGTATCTGCATCACGATGAAAGCGGCAGCCGCTACGACAATCCTGCCGAGATGGCCGACCGCATCACATCAGCCGCCAACTCGACCGGTATTGGCCTCACATTGTTGCCGGTGTTTTATGCGCATGCCACCTTTGGCGGCGCGCCGCCAAATGCCGGTCAGAAGCGATTTATCCATGATATCGATGGCTTCAACGCGCTGGTGGACAACCTGATGTCAGGCACGCGTCGCGACAAAGTGCGGCGAGTCGGTGTGGCGCCGCACTCCCTGCGTGCGGTCAATCCCGATGAACTGCAAGCCGTTGTCGCGCATCTTGACCGGCACGACGCCCGGGCGCCGATTCATATTCATGCCGCCGAGCAGTTGAAAGAGGTCAACGATTGCATCGCATGGAGTCATAAGCGGCCCGTGGCCTGGTTGCTCGACCATGCCGCCATCGATGCGCGCTGGTGCCTGGTTCATTCCACTCATCTGGATGACGATGAGACTTTCCGCCTTGCCGAGAGCGGCGCAGTGGCAGGGCTTTGCCCGACTACCGAGGCGAATCTGGGTGACGGCATCTTCAATGCCCCCGACTATTTCCTGCAGAAAGGGCGCTGGGGCATTGGCGGAGATAGTCACGTTGGTGTCGATCCGTTTCGTGAGCTCGCGCTAATTGAATACGCACAGCGATTGAGGAGTGCGCGGCGCAACGTGCTGGGCACACCAGAGGTGATTTCAATTGGTGGCAGCCTGTTCCGCCGTGCGGCAGCAGGGGGTGCGCAAGCACTGGGCCAGCGTGTCGGCGCGATCGTGTCGGGTCATAAAGCCGACTTGGTGGTGATGAACAGCGACGATGCCGCACTTGCCGAGCATTCGGGAGATTCCCTGCTCGATGCCGCCATATTCGGTCCGGTGCGCCGGCCGGTGCGCGATGTCATGGTGGGTGGAGAGTGGCTGGTGCGCGACGGGCATCACGAGAAAGAAGCTGACACTTTTTCGCGCTATCGCGCCACGCTCAAGCGGCTGTTGCAATGAGTGCACAAATTGCCTTCGATCGCGTGTGGAAAAACGGCCGCATTGCAACCATGCAAGGTTCCGGCGCAGGGGTATTGGAAGACGCCGCGATTGCCGCGAACGGCAGTGAGATTGTTTGGGTTGGCCCATCCAGCGAACTGCCGCGAAGTACGGGTGCGGTAGAAACGATAGATTGCCGCGATTCGTTAGTGACGCCGGGATTGATCGACTGCCACACGCATTTGGTATTTGCCGGCAATCGTGCGCACGAGTTCGAACAGCGCCTCAATGGAGTCAGTTACGAGCAGATTGCCAAGGCGGGTGGCGGTATCGTGTCCACGGTGCGGGCAACGCGTGCAGCAGACGAGGAGGCGTTGTACCGGCAAAGCGAGGCGCGTCTCAAGGCGCTGATGCGGGAAGGCGTCACCACGGTTGAAATCAAATCAGGCTATGGCCTGGATGTTGTCAATGAAATGAAATCGCTTCGCGTGGCGCGGGAACTGGGTGTACGCAACGCGGTGTCGGTGCGAACGACTTTCCTTGGCGCTCATGCGGTGCCTCCCGAGTATGCAGGCCGCGCCGATGACTATATCGATCTGGTATGCGGCGAGATGATGGATGCAGTGGTGAGCGCAGGTCTTGCCGATATGGTGGACGCGTTCTGCGAGAACA
This sequence comes from Betaproteobacteria bacterium, assembly GCA_016790625.1. Classification (GTDB taxonomy): domain Bacteria; phylum Pseudomonadota; class Gammaproteobacteria; order Burkholderiales; family Usitatibacteraceae; genus UKL13-2. Next base: position 12,384 of record JAEUNB010000332.1, read on the forward strand.
TCGGCTTCACCGTGGAGCAAACGAAAAGAGTGTTTGAAGCGGCGGTGCAGCACCAGCTGCCGGTGAAACTGCATGCCGAACAATTGTCTGACCAGCAGGGTGCGGTTCTGGCCGCTAACTACAAAGCGCTTTCCGCAGATCACCTCGAGTATCTGGACGCGCGTGGCATCGCTGCAATGGCAGGTGCCGGCATGGTTGCTGTGCTGCTGCCCGGCGCGTTCTATTTTCTGCGCGAAAAGCAGCATCCACCCATTGCGGCGCTGCGTGCCGCCAATGTGGACATGGCCGTGGCCAGCGACCTCAATCCCGGCACCTCGCCGATTGCGTCGCTGCAGGCCAATATGCATATCGCCTCCACAGTCTTTCGCCTGACGCCGGTCGAGGTGCTGCGCGGCGTAACAGTAAATGCTGCCAGGGCGTTGGGGTTGGCGGATCGCGGGGTCATCGCTGCAGGCAAGCGCGCCGACATTTGCGTGTGGGATTTGGAAACGCCCGCCGAACTTTGCTATTGGCTGGGCGGCGTGGTGCCGCGCCAAATGTTCGTTGGTGGAGCCGAGCGCCATGGCTGAACTCTGGACGTTGCAGCCGGGTGATGCGCCGCTGATCGTCAATGTCCCGCATGCGGGAGTGCATGTTCCCGCCGATATCGCCGCCGGTCTGACGCCGATTGCCAAGGCGACGCCCGATACCGACTGGCATGTTCACCGGCTGTACGAGTTCGTCGCAGGCATGGGAGTCACGCTGATGTCGGCCACGCACTCGCGCATCGTCGTTGACCTCAACCGCGACCCATCCGGCGATGCCTTGTATCCCGGTGCCTCAAATACAGAAATATGCCCCACCACGACGTTCCATCAGCAGGACATTTACCTGCCCGGTTGTGCGCCGGATGCTGATGAGGCCGGCGCAAGGGTGGCGCGCTATTGGCGTCCGTATCACGACAAGCTGGCGGCAGAGATTGAGCGTGTTCACAGCCTTCACGGTTACTGCGTATTGGTCGATGGGCATTCCATCGTGAGCGTCGCGCCGCGATTCTTCGATGGACGGTTGCCGGATTTCAATCTGGGTACGGCAAATGGGGCCAGTTGCGATGCTGCCCTGGCGGCGCGCGCTTTTGCCGTGCTGTCGGCGGCAGAAGGGTTCTCCGCAGTGCACAATGGCCGCTTCAAGGGTGGATACATCACACGCCATTACGGCAAACCAGAGAAAAATGTGCACGCGCTGCAACTGGAAATGGCACAGTGCGCGTACATGAACGAGGCGCAGCCGACACCGTTCGATCCGGGGGCGGCTGCCAGGCTGACCGTCGTCCTGTGTCAACTGGTCAATAGCCTGCTTGAGTGGCGCGCCTGACTTGTCGCCGCTGAGGAAAAACAGCATTATTGCGAAGAGGATTTCTGCGCCATGGCCACTCCCGTCCCTGTAACCGCCAAACCCGCCGTCAGTGCGCCGGTGCTGCAACCTGCGCGCCGCAACAAGACCGAGCGTCGCGTCACTGTTCCCGAAGTCATGAATGGCTTGGTCGCGGATGGCTTGATCTCACAGGATGAGGCTGATCGCGTCACCAAGGCTTGGCGCTCCTCATCGGTGGACGAGCATGCGCTGGTGGTTGTATCGAACGGCAAAATCCGCTCCCTGAAGCCGCCGCACAAGATGTTGGAGATCGAGGCCCTGACCGAGTGGATGGCGGGCAAGGTCGAGCTGGGCTACTACCATATCGATCCGCTGAAGATCGACATGCGCGCGGTGACCGAAGTCATGTCGTCCGATTACGCCGCCAAGCGCAACATCCTGCCGGTGGAAGTGAGCGGGCGCGATGTGGTCATCGCCACCAGTGAGCCGTACCAGACCGCGTGGCAGCGCGAGCTGGGCGACATGCTGAAGTACAACATCAAGGTCGTCATCGCCAATCCGCAGGACATCACGCGCTACGTCGGCGAGTTCTTCAACTTGTCACGCTCGGTCAAGCGTGCCGAGAAAACCGACAGCGGCGGTCCGAAGATCAACGACTTCGAACAGCTGGTCGAGCTGGGCAAGGCTGGCCGTACGCTGGACGCCAACGACCATCACATCGTCACGCTGGTAGACTGGCTATGGCAATACGCCTTCGATCAGCGCGCGTCGGATATTCACCTGGAGCCGCGCCGTGAAGTCGCTATCGTGCGTTTCCGTATCGACGGCGTGCTGCATCAGGTTTATCAGGTGCCGGCGACAGTCGCCACGGCGATGACCTCGCGCATCAAGATTCTCGGCCGCATGGATGTGGTGGAAAAGCGCCGGCCGCAGGATGGACGCATCAAGACGCGCATGCCGGACGGCGAGGAAATCGAACTGCGTTTGTCGACCCTGCCGACCGCGCACGGCGAAAAGCTGGTGATGCGCATTTTCGACCCTGATGTACTGGTGCGCGATTTTTCGGAGCTGGGATTTTCCACTGACGATTACGAGAAATGGCAGGGCCTGATTTCCAATCCCGGCGGCATCGTGCTGGTCACCGGGCCGACCGGATCGGGCAAGACCACCACGCTGTATTCGACGCTGAAGCAGTTGGCCACGCCGGAAGTGAATATCTGCACCATCGAAGATCCGATCGAAATGGTCGAGCCGACGCTGAACCAGATGCAGGTGCAGGCACAGATCGAGCTTGGCTTTGCGCAGGGTGTGCGTGCACTGATGCGGCAGGATCCGGACATCATCATGGTCGGCGAAATTCGCGACCTGGAAACAGCGGAAATGGCGATACAAGCCGCGCTGACCGGGCATCTGGTGCTATCCACGTTGCACACCAATGATGCGCCCACGGTGGTGACGCGCCTGCTTGATCTGGGCGTGCCGGCGTATCTGCTGACCTCGACACTGCTGGGTGTGATGGCGCAGCGGCTGGTGCGTACGCTGTGCCCGCATTGCAAGGAAAAAGTTGCTTTCGACAAACCGGAGCAGATCAAGCTCTGGCACGACACGGTGGCCCCCTGGAAAGGCGAGGCGCCGCGCGAAGTCTATCGCCCGGTCGGCTGCCTGGAATGCCGCAACACCGGCTACATGGGACGCGTGGGCATCTATGAAATCCTGTTGATGTCGCCCGAGGTGCGCCGGCTCATCACCGAGAACGCCGATCTCGCGGCGCTGACCGCTGAAGCGTACAAATTGGGAATGAAGCCACTGCGTCTATCGGGCGCGATGAAAGTGGCGCAGGGCCTAACCACGCTGGAAGAAGTGCTCAAAGTTGCGCCACCACCAAGCTGAATTTCACAGCAGGTAGAGTCAAAACTCTAGTGTTGGCGCGGGTTTACAGCCATTTTCTGCCTGGAAGCCGCACCGGTGCTAGAGATCGGCGGATTTTTTGCGGTAACGAGAGCGAAGCAGAGCAATCTCGCTTCGGATAGCATGAGTTGGCGAGTTTCCAACAACCGGGAGCAGGCATGTTCAGGTTGATTTCCGCCTTTGCCGTTATGTTTGTCATGACTGGATGCGCCGGCTTGCACGGCGCACCGCGCTCACTATCGCCGCAAACGCTTTGGCAAGACCACGAATTCGCGCCGGCGACGTTGCCTGCCGTCGATGCCCGGACGCTGTTTGCGCTTGCGCCGGAGCTGCAGGCGCAAATCGAAAGCAGCGGTATCAGACACGACAGCGTCCAACGCCGGGTCGATTACTTGATGACACTGCTGTTCGGCCGCGGGCAGGAAGAATTTACCTATGCAGCAGGTCATTCAACGACGGCTGAGGAAACCTGGCGCCTGAAACGCGGCAATTGCCTGTCGCTCAGCGTGCTGGCGTACTCGATCGGTCGCGCGCTCGATTTGCAGATGCAGTTGCAGGAGGTGGCGGTGACGCCGGTGTTCGATCGCCGCGGCAGCGTCGATTTTGTCGGGCGCCATGTCAATGTGCTGGTGCTTGATCCGGCCGGATTGAAGCGAAAGGATGGCTCGCGTGCCAATGGTCTTGTGGTGATCGATTTCGACCCGCAGATTGGCTCCCGGCACGCGGGCGCGCCGTTGACGGATGCGGCTGTGTTGGCGCGCTATTACGGCAATCTGGGTGCGGAGTACTATGAACGAAACGAGTTGGCGCTTGCGTACGCGGCATTCAAGGCTGCCATCCTTGCCGACCCGTCATTTGCTCCCGGTTACAGCAACCTTGCCCAGCTTTACCGGCGCAAAGGGCTCAACTTCAGTACGGAGGCGCTGCTGGTGCACGCGGTGACATTGGATGGCGACGATGACACTCCGCTGCGCGTGTTGCAAAGCCTGATGCTTTCG
>JAEUNB010000344.1 GCA_016790625.1 Betaproteobacteria bacterium
GGGAACGTACACCTGCGATGCGCTCATCATTGCTACCGGCGCATCAGCTCAATACCTGGGCCTGCCGTCCGAAGAGGCCTTTATGGGCAAAGGCGTGTCAGGTTGCGCGACCTGCGACGGCTTTTTCTACAAGAACCAGGACGTTTGCGTGGTCGGCGGTGGCAATACCGCGGTCGAGGAGGCGCTTTATCTGTCGAATATCGCCAAGCACGTCACAGTGATTCATCGCCGCGACAAGTTCCGCTCGGAGAAAATCCTCGCCGACCGCCTGATGGCGAAGGAAAAGGAAGGCAAGGTCACCATCCTGTGGAATCACACGCTGGATGAGGTGCTGGGTGACAAAACCGGCGTGACCGGGGTTCGCGTGAAATCGACTGGCGATGGTGCAACCAAAGACCTGGCGCTGAAAGGCTGCTTTATCGCCATCGGCCATAAACCCAATACCGATATTTTCGAAGGTCAATTAGACATGGCCAACGGCTATATCGTGACCAAGTCTGGTACGCAGGGCAATGCCACCGCGACTTCGGTACCGGGCGTTTTCGCCGCAGGCGACGTTCAGGACCACGTCTATCGTCAGGCCGTGACCAGTGCCGGCACCGGCTGCATGGCCGCGCTGGATGCCGACAAATATCTGGAAGCTTTGCATTGACCTCCTGAAAAACTCTAATACTGGCGCGGGTTTCAGACTGAAAGTGCCCTGAAAGCCGCACCAGCTCTTGGGTTTTGGTAAATTGTGCTGGGAAAATCTTGTCCAAGCCGCCCGCAGCCGCTAACGATGATGAGGACCTGTTCCGTGCCGAGATGGCAGCCGATCAGGTAACGCCGATTGCTCAACGTCCACGCGCGCAACTGGACAAACCCCGGCCCAAGCCGATTCCGGTCAAGCGCTTGGAAGACGATGCCGCCATTCCCGGCGAATTGCTCAGCGACACGTCCGGTTGGGATGCAGACATCGAGAATGGTGATCTCATCACCTTCCTCCGCCCCGGCCTTCCCTCCGAAGTAATGCGCAAGCTGAAGCGCGGTCAATGGATTACGCAGGCTTCGCTTGACCTTCACGGCGTCACCGTCGACTCCGCCCGCAGCGAGCTGGCCCGCTTCCTCGGTCAGGCGCGTCATGCAGGGATGCGCTGCGTGCGTATTGTCCACGGCAAGGGCTATCGATCGCCCGGCGGCACACCGATTCTGCGCAATAAAGTGCGCTTGTCGCTATCACTGCGTAATGAAGTACTGGCGTTTTGCGATGCGCAACCGGCCGACGGCGGCGCCGGCGCCGTGGTTGTGCTGCTGAAAGCCGGTTGACGATTCGTAAGTGCACCGCTTTCCGGCTAAAATTTCACTTTGATTGACCGAGGCGCGGCGCCAGATCGCGCGAACAACCAGTGTCATTTCCCCTCTCGCGGCCGCTTGTCCTGCTCCTGATTTTGCTGGCGGTATTCATCTCGCTGGACAGCCTGGGCGAACGCAAACTGGCCAATCCCGACGAGGGCCGCTATTCGGAAATCGCCCGCGAGATGGCGCAGTCCGGCGATTTCATCACGCCGCGACTGAACGGTCTCAAATATTTCGAAAAACCCCCAATGCAATACTGGGCAACGGCAATTGCTTTCAAACTGTTCGGCGAAAGCGAGTTCACCGCCCGGCTCTATACCGCGCTTTGTGGGCTGGGCTGCGTATTGCTGGTCGCATATCTCGGCCGGCGCCTGCACGACGAGGAAACCGGCTTGCTGTCGGCGCTGGTGTTGCTGTCCGCCCCCTACTTCGGCGGTCTGGCCGAAATCCCCACGCTGGACATGGGGCTGACCTTTTGGCTCACGCTTTCGATCACCGCGTTTCTTATCTCGCAGAACACCAATCGCGAATCGTCGCGCCGGCGCTGGCTTTTGACGGGCTGGGCCGGCATGGCTTGCGCGGTGCTGTCCAAGGGGCTGATCGGCATTGTCTTTCCCGGTACCGCGCTATTCCTGTACTGCGTGGTGCATCGCAATTTCCAGCTGATCGGCAAACTTGAATGGACTCGCGGGGTGCTGCTGTTCCTGGCGCTGACCGCACCCTGGTTCGTCGCCGTCTCGATACAGAATCCCGAATTCGCTCGCTTTTTCTTCATCCACGAGCATTTCGAGCGCTTCCTGACCACGCAACATCGCCGCGTCGCCGACTGGTGGTTTTTCCTCCCCATCCTGTTTGTCGGCTTCCTGCCGTGGATGTTCGCCTTGCTGCCGGCGGCGTTCTCCGGCTGGCGCTCGCCGCAGTACCTGTCCCCTCGCGACAAGCACTTCGCCCCACAGAAATTTGCCCTGCTATTCTGCATTTTCATCCTGCTGTTTTTCAGCAAGTCGAGCTCCAAGCTGCCCGCCTATATCCTGCCGATATTCCCGCCGCTGGCATTGGTGATCGGCGTCTGGCTGCGACGCAATTCGCCACATCGTATTTCCTGGATGGTGCTGCCGGTACTGCCGGTCGCGTTGATTGGCGCATACGCCGCATGGCGCGCACCGGCAGGCAAATCGCAGGATGCGTTCAGCCGGCCGCTGTATGACGAAATGAGCCTGCTGGTCGTCACCGCGGCGCTGGCCATTGCCGGGGCTGTGGTCATCGCCTTCATCCTGTTCCGGTTCCAGCGCAAATGGCTGGGCGTGCTGACACTGTCGATCGGTACCATGATTGGCATCGAGTTGATCGAGCATGGCTACGAAAAAATTTCACCGCTGCAATCTGGCGCTGCGTTGGCGGAAGTGCTGAAACCCCGCATCACGCCGCAAACCCGCATTTATGCGGTTGAAACCTATGACCAGTCGCTGCCGTTCTATCTGAAACGCACGCTGACACTGGTGAACTATAGCGATGAGTTCGCACTGGGCCAGGCTGCCGAGCCGGACAAGTGGATCGCCCGTACCGAGGATTTTCCCGCAGCGTGGGCGGCGCCAGGGCCGGCGGTCGCTATAATCCAGCCGATTCATCTGGAACGAATGCAGAAGCTTGGCCTCGAATTCGACGTCATTCATCGCGATCCGCGACGGGTGGCGATATTTAAGCCGCCGAGCCGTTAGTCCTCAAGTTAAGCGTACCCTGGAACGTCAAATCCAATGTCCGGCGCCACCCTCAAGCACATTCCCTTCGCGCGTCCGACCCTGACGCCGGCCATGGCTGACGCCGTATCAGAAACATTGCTGTCGCACTGGATTGCCAGCGGCCCGCAGGTTCAGGCATTCGAGAAAGCGCTGTCTGCATACCATGGCGGCCGCCCTGCTCGCGTATTTACATCGGCGACCGCGGCTATGGAAGTCGCGTTTCAAATCTGCGGCATCGGCGCCACCAATGGCGGCAACGAAAACGATGAAGTTATCACCTCGGCAATGACCTTCTTCTCGGTCGGCAACATGATTGAGAAGTCGCGGGCAAAGACCGTATTCGTCGACTGCGATTTGCTGACCCGCAATATGGATCTGGACCAGGTCGAGCGCGCTATCACGCCGCGCACCAAAGCAATCGTCCCGACTCATTTTGGCGGGCTGCCCTGCGATATGGACCGCTTGTATGACATCGCCAGGCGTCACAAGATTCGTGTTATTGAGGATGCTGCATTGGCCATAGGCTCGTCGTGGAGGAGGCAAAAGATCGGGGCCTTTGGCGATATTGCGACCTTCAGCTTTCACCCTAACAAGAACATGACCACCATCGAAGGTGGTGCCGCCGTATTTGCCAATGAAGCAGATGCGAAACGCGCAGAAGTGCTGCGGTTTCACGGCATCGAGCGAATGGCCGATGGCACGCGTGACGTCAAGGTGGCGGGCGGCAAATTCAATATGAGTGACGTTTCTGCACGCTTGGGCGTTGAGCAGCTTAAATTGCTCGACGGCTGGTGCGCACAACGCCGTGGACGTATCACCGACTATTTTGAATTGCTGTCGCCACATGCGGATGCGATGGAGCTGGTACTACCAGCGCCGGCCCATGCGGGAGAACCCGACGGCCACAGCTGGAACATGTTCTGCATCCTGCTACCGCTTTCACGGCTCGCCATCAGCCGCAAACAGCTAATGGACGCGATGGCTGCGCGACAGATCGGCACGGGAATTTCGTACGAGGCCATGCACCTGACGAGCCTGTTTCGTAACAAAGGGCACAAGGACGGAGAATTCCCTAATGCTGAACGCATCGCGCGCGAGACGCTGACGCTGCCGTTGTTCCCGACCATGACGCGTGACGATGTCGAACGTGTCGTCGCAACACTGCTGGATATCCTGCGCAGCAACCGGAAAGCCTGATCATGTCCTCGCCCTTGCTCTCGGTCGTCATACCGGTCTACAACGAAGAGGCCGGGCTGGCTTCGCTGTTCGCGCGCCTGTATCCCGCGCTGGACAAGCTCGCCATCGGCTACGAGATCATCTTCGTCAACGACGGTTCGACCGATCGTTCTGCTGCATTGCTGCGCGAGCAATTCCAGTCGCGGCCCGATGTGACGCGCGTGGTCTTGTTCAACGGCAATTACGGCCAGCACATGGCGATCATGGCCGGGTTCGAGCGCTGCCGTGGCGAACGCATTGTTACGCTGGATGCGGATCTGCAGAACCCGCCCGAGGAAATCGGCAACCTGATGGCGGAGATGGACAAGGGTTTCGACTATGTCGGCAGCATTCGCAGGAAGCGCCAGGACGTGGGCTGGCGGCGCTGGGCATCGAAAGCGATGAATCGATTGCGCGAGCGGCTTACCCACATCAAGATGACCGACCAAGGCTGCATGCTGCGCGCTTATAGCCGCGACATCATCAGTGCCATCAACCAGTCACGCGAGATTAGCACCTATATTCCGGCGCTCGCCTATTCTTTTGCCCACAATCCGACCGAGATCGAAGTCGAACATGAAGAGCGATCAGCCGGCGAGTCAAAATACTCACTCTACAAACTGATTCGGCTCAATTTCGATCTGGTCACAGGCTTTTCCGTTGTGCCGCTACAGATGTTCTCGCTGTTCGGCATGCTGGTGGCTCTGATATCAGTCATCGCCTATGTGATCGTCATGGTGCAGCGCGCGCTGTCTGGCTCGTGGACGTTCTGGTCGATCTGGGACCGGGACATCCTGGAGTTCTTCCTGATCGGCGTGGTGTTGTTCGGCTTGGGCATCATTGGCGAGTATGTAGGCCGCATCTACCAGCAGGTACGCGACAGGCCGCGCTATCTGGTTCAGGCCGTGCTGGAAAAGACCGAATGACATCGGCAGTTGTTTTTGCCTACCACAACGTAGGTGTCGCTTGCCTGCGGGTATTGCTGAAACAGGGCATCGAAGTCAAACGTGTCGTCACCCATGCAGACAGCCCGACTGAAAATATCTGGTTCGAAAGCGTTGCCGAACTCGCTCGCGAATCCGGCATCCCGGTCAGCATCGTCGATGATCCAAATAGCGATGAATACATTGCTGATATTGCCGCGCTGAAACCGGATTTCCTGTTCTCTTTTTACTACCGCCAGATGCTGGCACCGGCCCTGTTGAGAACCGCTCCTCGCGGTGCGTTCAATATGCACGGTTCGCTGCTACCCAAATATCGAGGCCGCGTCCCCATCAACTGGGCCATCATCAAGGGCGAGACTGAAACCGGCGCCACGCTGCACGAAATGGTAGCGAAGCCCGATGCCGGACGCATCATCGACCAGGAGCGCGTCGCCATTCTCCCGGATGACACAGCACTGGACGTGTTTACCAAGGTAACCGGCGCAGCGGCGATCGTGCTCAGCCGCTCATTGCCCAAACTGATCGATGGCACGGCCACGCCGCGCGAGCAGTATCTTGCCGCTGGCAGCTATTTCGGTGGCCGCAAGCCGGAGGACGGGATCATCAACTGGCATGACAGCGCGCAGAATATCCACAATCTGGTGCGAGCCGTGGCACCGCCCTATCCTGGTGCAACTACCGCTCTCAATGGCGAATCCATCAAAATAGTTCGTACCCGGCTGGCTCCGGCACACTTTCAGCACCATAATCCGGCCAAGCTGAATGTCGGCAGCGATACTGTCATCGCGCTATGCGGCGATGGCCGCATGCTGCGAATTGTCGAGAGCGAAATTGACGGCCAGCCGCACAATGAAGTGATGCTGGCGGCGCGACTGGGAATTGGCCTTTACGATCTGGATAGTACGGGAGAAGAAAAATGAGCCTGACGGGTACGGTCAGCGCAATGTCGAAGCACCGCATCGAGGCGCTAACCGATGGTATTTACGCGGTGGCCATGACGCTGCTGGTGATTGAACTCAAGCTTCCCGCACATGAGTCGATCAAGACCCAGGTCGATCTGATCAATGCGGTCGGTCACCTGTTACCGAAGTTCCTCGCATGGATCATCAGTTTCCTGGTGCTGGCCCTGTTCTGGATCGGCCACCACAAGTTATTTCACTTCGTGCGCCACGTCGATGGCAAGTTGCTTGCCTTGAACATCGTGCAACTGGGCGCAGTGAGCCTGATGCCATTTTCCTCGGCGCTATCGGGCGAGTTCGGC
>JAEUNB010000350.1 GCA_016790625.1 Betaproteobacteria bacterium
CGAAAGAAAACCTGATCGCGCACAACACCGACAAGGCGATGAATCCCGCGTCGGTGATCAAGCTGGTCACCACCTACGCCGGACTGGAATTGCTGGGACCGGCCTATTCATGGAAAACCGATGTACTGGTCGGTGGCGATATCAAGAACGGCGTGCTGCACGGCGACCTGATCCTGCGCGGCACTGGCGATCCGCGGCTAACGGTGGAACGGTTCTGGCTGTTACTAAAGCAGTTACGTGAGCGCGGCCTCACCACCATCAAGGGAGACTTGGTGCTGGACAAGACCAGCTTCGACGTGGCACCGCATGACCCAGCGAAATTCGACGGCGAACCATTGCGTGCCTACAACGTAGGGCCTGATGCGCTGCTGGTGAATTTCAAGTCAGTGCGCTTTGCATTCGCGCCAACCGTCGACTTGAAGGGTGTGTCCATTTCACCCGATATCAAACCGGCGCAATTGGAGATTGGCAATCGTGTGCGACTGATCGACGGCCCCTGCGGCGATTGGCGCGAGCGCGTCGTGATTGATGTGCAAACGATTTCGGCGACGCAAATGAAAGTGTCGTTCACCGGCAACTATCCGAAAAGTTGCGGCGAAAAAGTATGGAATGTATCGCTGCTCGATCATGCGCGTTTCACCGGCGGCGTGTTCGCGCAGCTGTGGCGCGATGTCGGTGGCAGCTGGTCGGGCGCGGTCAAGCTCGCCGCCACACCGGCCGATGCGCGAATGATTGTGTCGGTTGAATCGCCACCGCTGGCAGAGGTGATTCGCGACATCAACAAGTATTCCAACAACGTCATGGCGCGGCAGTTGTTCCTGTCGCTCTCGGCGGATGGCACTCAGCCGGCGTCAGTAGCGCGTTCGACCGAGCTGATCCGCGAGTGGCTGGCGAAGAAAAACATCCCCGCGCCGGAACTGGTGCTGGAGAACGGCTCGGGACTGTCGCGCATCGAACGCATCAGTACGGGCACGCTGTCACAGATGATGGACGCGGCATGGCGCTCGAGCGTGATGCCGGAGTTCGTATCCTCGATGGCGCTGCTGGGAGTCGATGGCACATTTCGCAAACGCGCCAAAGGCGATTCGATTGCCGGGCAGGCGCATGTGAAGAGCGGCACGCTGAGCGATGCCCGCGCGGTGGCGGGCTTCGTGCGCGATGCACAGGGCCGCCGCTGGATCGTGGTGCTGATGATCAACCATGCCAATGCGCCGCTGACGCAGGCCGCGCAGGATGCGCTGCTGGCCTGGGTGTTCAACCGACCTTGAGTAACGGTAGCAGCGGGCAAAAAAAACCCGTCGCGGCAAATACCACGACGGGCTGAATTAGTCGCGAGCAGCTTGCGCCATTCACGACCGTTGGGGCCGTAAAAACGTTTACAAGTGCAGGTGAATCACCGCCGCGCTCGATTGGCCGCGAATTTCGCCGGCGCCATCGTCGTGGCGGCGGCTGGTACTGCGGCGATCAATCAAATCGCCGCACAGCACCACCATGCGTTGCTCGTATTCGAATGCGCACGACAGGGTGACGTAGCCACCCGCCGCTGTCTGATGCTGCGGCGACATGACGTGCACCTTTAGCGGCGCGGCCAGTGCGTGTTGCACCACTTCCTGCAGTTGTTCCATCGCCGTGCCGGGCGTGGTTTTCACTGTGCGCGGCGTCGGGTTGCCGATCAGGTCCAGCACCAGTCGGGTGCTGTCGCCGCGTGCAGCGGCATCGGTATCGTTGGTGGCGAGATACACGCGAAGCACATTGGGCAGCGCGCGGAAACTTTCGGTAGCTTGCGCAAAGCTGGCACCGCGTTGCAGATCGAGGATGGCCAGATTCAGCGCGTGGGCGTAAACCTCGATGTTTTCATTGCCGCCGGATGCCAGACCGATGCGCGTCGGCTGTTCGTGTTGCAGCCCTTCGAACATGCGGTCGCACAGCGCCTGCGGCACAGTGGTCGTGCCGGGGCGGGCAAAGTAGTAGCCCTGTAGAAAATCTGCGCCGACTTCCAGCGCGGTCAGCGCTTCATCGCGGGTTTCGATGCCTTCGATGATGACTTTGGCGCCGCACTCGTGAATCAGCTTGACCATATTGGCCAGCACCAGCCGGGCGTGGGTCTCGCGCACGGCAGAGGCGGTGACGCTGCGATCGATCTTGACGAAATCCGGGCGCAGGCGCCACAGGCGTTCGAAATTGGAATAGCCGATGCCGAAATCGTCGATCGCGATGCGGCAGCCGAGCTTGCGGTACAGCGCCGCCGCGTCGATCAACTGCGCTTCGTCGGAAACACCGGTCTCGAGGATTTCCACCACCACGTTGCGCGGATTGACGCCGTAGTATTCGATCATCTGCGCAAACACCTGCGGGTGATGCGGATCTTCGATCGCCGCTTCCGGGTAGGCGTTGAGAAATACCATGCCGCCGTCTTCGGCCAGGTTGGCGAAGTTGCGCAGGTGCAGGGCGCGGCACAGCCAATCGAGGAACAAACCTTCGTCGCGGCTGGCGGACAGGGCAAACACCGTTTCAGGATTGATCGGCTGGCTGGCCAGATTGGTGGCGCGCAGCAGGCCTTCGTAGGCGACGCAGCGCTGCTCGGCCACGCTGAAGATGGCCTGGAAATGCGAGCCCAGCGTCAGCGCGTTAAACGGATAGGTGGCCCAGCCGCGGCCGCGCGGGATGCCGGTGTAGATGCGTTCGAATCCGGCTTCAAGCGTGGCGCGCGCGCCGATGGCGCTGCTGCCGGTACTGCTTTTGCGAATCGTGGCGTACATGGATGACGGCCCAGTGAATTCTTCAATGGGCTGCATTGTTGTTGCCGCCGGTTACCTGTCAATTACTTGACCGTCCAGTCAGGTTACGACTGTAATTTGCCGTCGTGATAGTCAGACCCATGCGTCAGACATGAGGCGCCAGAGCGCCGGCGACATCATTTATCGGCAATGGCTTTGGTGAAAGTGGTTACCAACTTATTGGTGCCGCCTTGGGTGGTGAACACAAATGCAAATGATTGTGTCGAGCTACTTGGGCTGCGGCAAAATTGTCGCCAACGCGTGCGCCAGCTCGGCGCGTTGATAGGGTTTTTTCAGCACTTTCGCGACCCCGGCCTGCTGCGCGCGCAATTCGAATCCCGGGCCGCCGTACGCGGTGATGATCAGGATCGGCAGGGTGGGCCGCAGTGCGTGCAACTTGGCCGCCAATTGTGTGCCAGTCAGCGTGGGCATGATTTCATCGGTCAGCACCGCGTCAAACCGATCCGGCCGTTGTTCGAAGGCTGCCAGCGCCTCGACACTGCTATTGAACACCGCTGTCTGATAACCCAGCTCGGCGAGGATTTCCTCCGCCAGCTCCAGCAGCGGCAATTCGTCATCGACAATCAGGATGCGCTGGTCGTGGCCGCGAGGTAGCTCCGTTTCGACATCAGGTGCCGCCGTGGCAGGCGCGCCGCTCAGCGGCAGATAAACCGTAAATGTGGTGCCTTCGCCAGCGAGGCTTTCCACTTCGATGCCGCCGCCGTGCGCCTTGGCCACCGCCATCGCCAACGACAGACCAAGTCCCGTGCCGCGCCCGCTAGGCTTGGTGGTAAAGAAAGGCTCAAACATGCGTTCGCGTGCCGCCGCATCAATGCCGACACCGTGATCGCGTATCCGCACCTTGGCGTAACTGCCTGACGGCAGGTTGTCCTGGATGACGGCGTGGGGCGCGGTCAGTTCCACACGATCGGCTTCTATCTCCAGCACACCACCGGCAGGCATCGCCTGCAAGCCATTGGTCGCCAGGTTCATGAACAGCTGATGCAGTTCGGTCGGATTGCCATCGACGGCAAGATGCTCGGGACAATGCCGCACCATGCGCACATCGTGAGGCGAAGAGCCGCGCACCAGCAATGCCACCTCGTCGAGCACATCGTCGATATTCAGCGTGATGCGTTCGACCGGCGTCTTGCGGCTGAAAGTGAGGATCTGCGACACCAGCACGCGGCCGCGCTCGCCAGCCTTGAGGATGGTATCGAGATGCCGCTGCAATGTCGTGTCCTGTGCGCGTTTGCGCGCCATCTCTCCATAGCCGAGGATGGAGGCGAGGATGTTATTGAAGTCATGCGCAATACCACCAGCCAACTGGCCGATCGCCTCCATTTTCTGCGCATGGCGCAACTCCACTTCAAGACGTGTGCGTTCCTCATCGGCACGCCTCGCTTCGGTAATGTCCTCAACGAAACCAATAATGCGCCGGCCCCGCGCCCGGCCGACCGACAATTCCGACGCAGGCGCTTCCACCGAATAAGCGCTGACGCTGATCAGTCGATACTCGTCATCGCTGCGGCGAACGCGATATTCCAGCATTAACGACTTGAGTTCACCGCTGGCCAGTTTGCGGCGAATGCCGAGCAGGCGCTCGCGATCGTCGGGGTGCACGCGAGCTGTCCACAGCCGCGTAGTATCGAGATCCCGTGCCGACAAGCCGAGTACTGCCTGAGTATCGCCCGCCCAGTCGATGTGGCCGGTGTCGGCGTGAATCTCGAACACCAGATTGCCACTGGCCTCGATCGCCGCTTCGAAACGTTGCCGCCATGACTCGCTGTCGGCGAAGGCATCGCGCCGCTCGGTCATCAGTGCGGCGCCAATCAGGATCATCACGCCGAGCAAGCCGACATATACCTGCAGTGCCAACAACGTCGTGCCGGGATCGGCATGCGCGGAAATAAAGGGACCGGTGCCGTTGGTGGTGTACCAGACCGTCATCAGCGCGTAGATCGCCAGTGCCAGCGTCGAGCCTCGCAGCCCGAAGCGTAATGCGGCCCACACCAGAAACGGCGTCGTCAGATGTTGCAGTTGTGGCACCCAGCCGCGTGCGTCGGGCGTTGCGCTGAACACAACATGGGTCGAAATCACCAGCCCGGCAAATACCGCGGCAGCCTCGATTTCCCTGCCCTTGACGTTGATGCGCAGGTGTTGCCGGCCTTCGCGCGACCAGGCCAGGATCAACGGTGCGACTGTAATGATGCCGAGCACGTCGGAAATAAGAAGCGCCTTGAATAACAGCCAATGCGATGCGTCACCCCGCAGACTGTCGTCAAATGCACCCATGACGGATGCGCCTGCCGTGACCACCGCCGAAATCAGCGCGAACACGACGATGCCAAACACGGTGTCGATATTTCGCGGCAGGTTGAAGTAGCGACGCATCAGCCATGCCGCCAGCGCAGGCTGGATGGCATTCATGCTGATAAACGCATCCAGCGTGAACTTGAAGCCGGCGAGCTGGCCGCCGATCACATTGGCCGCCATGATCATCAGGCAGTAGGCAGGCCATTGCCGGTAGCGTGCGCGCATCAGCACGCCCACCGCCAGCCCGTCCGCAGGCCAGATGCACGCGGCGACACCGGCGCGGAACGGCAGCGAAACGGCAAATGTGAACAATGCCACATAGACCGCACCAAACGTCAAAACCCAAGCCACATCCACCCACAGCGGTCGCGTCGCCGAGGCCGGAGAGGCGAGCTGTTGAAATGGGTTTGGAATAGCCGCCATGAATTAGGGGAAACTCCGATGCGTGGGGAGAAGCTTGAAAAACCGCGCTGCTATTGTATGCTGTAGGACATAAATACAAGTAGTTGGGGATCGATCATTTATGACGCATGTACTTGCGGTAGATGACGACGAATCGGTGCGCAACCTGATTGCCGAGTACCTCACCGAGGCCGGCTTTCGGGTAACCGCCGTGGGGAACGGCCGCGATATGGCGTCCACGATGGCGGCTGGGCCGGTCGACCTGATCGTGCTCGATGTAAAGCTGCCGGGCGAGGATGGCTTCTCGCTGGCACGCACCATCCGCCAAACTTCCAAAGTGCCGATCATCATGTTGACCGGCCAGGGACATGAAGTTGATCGTGTGCTGGGCCTGGAGTTGGGCGCAGATGATTATCTGGTGAAGCCCTTTAGTCCACGCGAATTGCTGGCACGCATCAAGGCCGTGTTGCGGCGCTTTGACAACAATCAGACACCTGCCGAAGTCACGGCTGCCAACGCGCGCCGTGAAAGCGAAATCCGAACCTATAAATTTGCTGGCTGGGAATTGTCCACCGGCACGCGCCGGCTGACTTCACCCAAGGGCGAACGCGTCGAGCTGACCAATGGCGAATACGCACTGCTGATGACGTTCATCAAATCGCCCAAGCGCGTGTTATCGCGTGATCAGTTGCTCGAGGGCAGCCGGCTGCATGACGATATTTACGATCGATCGATCGATGTGCAGATACTTCGCCTGCGCAGGAAAATCGAGGCCGACTCGAACGAACCGAAACTGATTCGCACCGAACGCGGCGCCGGATATTTCTTCGATGCTGACGTAGTTTGAGCACGGCGGGGCTATACCCACAAATTTTGTAGGCCTATAATTGTTGCGCATGCGCCGCTGCCTTAGGGCACCGCCAACCCTGCGTTTCCACCGCGATAGCCGGTCCGATTCGCGCACTTGATCAGGTATCAGGTCCTTGTGAATTTTTTCGACGCCACCAAAGCGTTTCGTTTTCGTCCGCGCCTGCTGGCGCATCTGAAAACCTATAACCGTGACGACTTTGCCCAGGATCTCGCCTCCGGCGTTACCGTCGCCATGGTGGCGCTGCCGTTGGCAATGGCGTTCGGTATCGCCTCAGGAGTGCGTCCCGAGCAGGGCATCGTCACCGCCATCGTTGCCGGCTTCCTGATCTCCGCATTGGGCGGATCAAAGGTGCAGATCGGTGGGCCGGCCGGCGCATTTGTCGCGCTGCTCTACAGCATTGCCGAAAAATACGGCGTCGCCAATTTGTTGATCGCCACCATGATGGCCGGAGTGCTGCTGTTTGCCATGGGCGCATTCCGCCTGGGCAACCTGGTGCGATTCATCCCGGTCTCCATCGTTATCGGCTTTACCGCCGGCATCGCCGTCATCATCGCCATTTCGCAGATCAAGGATCTGCTTGGCCTCGACATCCCGAAGGCACCGTCCAATTTCTTTTCCCAGTTGGCGGTGATTACCGAGCAGATGCATACCTTCAACTGGCGCGCATTGGCCATCGGCGCGACATCGCTGGCGCTGATCGCGTTCTGGCCGGTTTCGCAGAACGCCAGAGCCTCGCGCTGGCGCGGCATCACGGCACGGTTGCCTTCGACCATCGTGGTGCTGGTGCTGTCGTCGCTGGTGGTGTGGGCGCTCGATCTGCCGGTGGAAACCATCGGCAGCAAATTTGGCGAACTGCCGCGTGGATTGCCGGTACCGCACTTCCCCGCATTCGACTGGGACACCGCGCGCAATCTGGTGGCGCCGACCATTGCCATTGCACTGCTGTGCGCGATCGAGTCGCTGCTGTGCGCGCGCGTGGCCGACGGGTTGATCAACGACCGGCACGATCCCAATCAGGAATTGATGGCGCAGGGTGTGGCGAATTTCTTCACACCATTTTTCGGCGGCATTGCCGCCACCGGCACCATCGCCCGCACCATGACCAATGTACGCTCGGGTGCGCGCTCGCCGGTGGCGGGCATTGTGCACGCAGCGACCCTGCTGCTGGTGATCCTGGTGGCGGCACCGCTTGCCGCCCATATCCCGCTGGCAGCGCTGGCGGCGATATTGCTGTGGGTGGCTTACAGCATGGCTGAGTGGGCCCAGTTCGCGAAGCTCAGACATTTTTCGATGTTTTATCGCGCGACGCTGCTCTCGACTTTTTTCCTGACGGTGATATTCGATCTGGTGGTCGCGGTCGAAGTCGGTCTCATCATGGCCAGTCTTTTCTTTATTTACCGCATCTCTTCGCTAACCCGAGTTCACAACGTCGATCTGCCGTTCGACCAGTCTCACCTGCCCGATGGACGCAGTGTCGGTGCGGTGCGGATATTCGGCTCGCTGTTTTTTGGTTCAGTCACAAAGCTTGAGCATCTGCTGGATCCATCGCACAAGCTGCCGGATGTGCTGATTCTGGAAATGCATCAGGTAATCAATATCGATACCACCGGGCTCGATGCGCTTGAAAGCCTGCACAAGCTGCTCGCCAAGCGCGGCGGACTATTGATGATTGCCGGCGTCAACGAACAGCCGCTGTCGCTGATGCGGCGCAGCGGATTCGTGAAGCATCTGGGCGAAGGCAACCTGCGCTCTTCGCTGGAAGATGCGCTTTACATCGTCGGCGCACCACGCGAAACAATGATGGAGCGCGAAGACGGCTAATTGAGCTGCTTCGTGCTGGCAAATCGCTCGGCCAGAAACTCGACGAACGTCCGCACCTTTGCCGACAAATGCCGCCGGCTGGGATAGACCGCATAGATCGGATACGGCGCCGGCTGGAACTCCTTCAATATCTCTTTCAACTGCCCGCTCTCGATCAGCGGCTGGATGATGAAGTCGGGCTCCAGTGCGATACCCGCGCCGGACACCGCCAACGCTGCCAGCATCTCGCCGTTGTTGGCGTGGATGCCGCCGGCGATGCGTGTCTTCAGCTCACTACCATCGCGATTGCGGAACGGCCATGTGTTCTTTGCCGGCGAATACTCGTAGGTGAAGCAACTGTGTTTGATCAAATCATCCGGGTGCGTCGGTGTGCCGCGCCGCTTCAGGTAATCGGGCGACGCGCAGGCAATCAATCGCATGCTGCCCAACCGACGCGCGATCAGATTGGGATTGCCGATATCGCCAATGCGGATCGCCAGATCAAGCCCGTCTTCCACCAGGTCGACAAAGCGGTTTGACGCCGAGATATCGAAATGCACTTCCGGATAGCGCGCCTGAAACGCACCGATCGCGGGCGCCAAATGCGGCACACCGAAGCTGGTCGAACAGGTGAGGCGAATGGTGCCGCGCGGATTGACCGTGCTGCTCGACACCACTGCCTCGGTCTCCTCGATATCCGCCAGCAGATGCAACGCGCGCTCGAAATAGGCTTGCCCGCTTTCGGTCAGCGAAATGCGTCGCGTGGTGCGATTCAGCAGCCGTGTGGCTAGGTAGGTTTCCAACTCAGCGACATGTCGCGATACCGCCGAGGTGGACATGTCGAGGCGCTCTGCGGCCCGGGCAAAGCTCCCTTGCTCCACCACCTTTACGAACACGCTCATCGCCAGCAGCCGGTCCAGCGCCATTTTTATTATTCCAATATTCGGGACAATTAATTTCAATTTACCGTCTTTATCCCTTAATTGGCAATCCTGATAATTCATCCCATCAACACTTTTTCAGGAGGTCACCATGTTCGATACCCGCACCGCTCCCTATGCCGCCACCCTGCTCCGCGTCAGCCTCGGCATCATGTTCATTGCCCACGCGCTGCTGAAGTACGTCGTGTTCACACTGCCCGGCACGGCGCAGTTTTTCCAATCGCTGGGCCTTCCCGGTTTTCTGGCCTATGTCACCTTCGGTGCCGAATTGATCGGCGGCCTGCTGATTCTTGGCGGCGTTTATGCGCGCTGGGTCGCGTTGGCACTGGTACCCATCCTGCTCGGCGCAACCTGGGCACACATCGGCAATGGCTGGGTGTTCAGCGCGCCGAATGGCGGCTGGGAATATCCCGCCTTTCTGGTAATTGCCGCAATCGTCATGGCGCTGCTGGGCGACGGCAAATACGCGATCGTCAAATCCCGCGCCGCCTGAAATTGATGTCTTTACAGTCGTCCCTGCGTCCCGAAAAGGGGACCTCAAATCAGGATTTTTCCGATTAGAAAACATAGCTAGAGGTCCCCGCCTTCGCGGGGACGACAAAGAAATTGCACTTACAAACCGCATCACCTCTAAATAAGACAGAAAGGAATCACATGAAACTGTATTTCGCTCCTGGTGCCTGTTCACTCTCCCCGCGTATCGCATTGCTCGAAGCCGGTCTGCCCTTCGACGCGCAGAAAGTCGATACCAAGACCAAGCAACTCGACGGCGGCGGTGACTTCTGGGCAATCAACAGCAAAGGCTATGTGCCCGCGTTGCAATTGGACAACGGCGAAATCCTGACCGAAGGCCCGGCCATCGTGCAATACATTGCCGATCTGAAACCGGAAGCTGGCCTCGCGCCCAAGGCCGGGACGCTGGAACGTGTACGTCTGCAGGAAACGCTCAACTTCATCACCAGCGAAATCCACAAGGGCTTCAGCCCGCTGTTTGATCCGTCGTTTTCGCCGGAAGTGAAGCAGGTATTCAAGGACAAGCTGGGCAAGCGTTTCGATTGGCTCAGCACGCAGCTCGCTGGCAAGTCGTACCTCGCCGGCGAGAATTTCAGTGTGGCCGACGGCTACCTGTTTACCGTGCTGAACTGGGGTCAATGGGTCGGCATCGACATTGCCAAGTGGCCGGTGTTGAAAGACTATGTGGCACGTGTCGCCGCACGGCCGAAGGTGCAGGAAGCGTTGAAGGCGGAAGGTTTGATCAAGTAATTGACGGTCGTTGGCGTCACCGAGCTTTTTGTTGTCGTCCCCGCGTAGGCGGGGACCTCTAGCCATGCGTTGATCGAAAAATAGTTAGAGGTCCCCGCCTACGCGGGGACGACAAAATGAAACTTATGCTGACTGGCTTCCGCACTAACACTACAAAACGAATTCGTACCGAAAGACCATCATGAACAAACTACCCACGCTTTTTCTCTCCCACGGCTCGCCGATGCACGCGATCAACGCCGGCAAGGCGGGCGAAGTGTGGGCGGCACTGGCGAAACAATTGCCGGTGCCGAAAGCGGTGCTGATGGTGACGGCGCATTGGGAAAGCAATCTGCCGATGCTGTCGGGCAATGCCAAGCCATCGATGATTTACGACTTCGGCGGTTTTCCGCAGGAGCTGTACAAGATCGCCTATCCCGCGCCGGGTGCGCCCGAGGTGGCGGCGCGCGCACAAGAGTTGTTGAAGGCCGCAGGCATCACTGCTGGCATCGACGGCTGCCGCGGCATGGATCACGGTACCTGGGTGCCGCTATTGAAGATGTATCCCGACGCGAATGTGCCGGTGGTGCAGCTCTCGGTGCAGCCGGCGATGAATCCGCAGCATCACGTTGAAGTCGGCCGCGCACTGGCGTCACTCACGCGCGAAGGTGTATTGATCGTCGGCTCCGGCCACCTCACGCACAACCTGCGCGACTGGATGATGTCGCGCGGCCAGCAGGGGAAAGCGCCGTACGCGGTGCAATTCCAGGACTGGGTGCACCAACACATCGTCGCGCATGATGTGGACGGACTGGCGCGCTATAGAACCGATGCGCCTGAGGCTGTGCGTGCGCATCCGACCGAGGAACATTTCCTGCCATTGTTTGTGGCGGTGGGCGCGGCGGGCGATGACGCGAAAGTAGAGCGCGTGTTCGATGGCTTCGAAGGCAATGCGCTGGCGATGGATGCGTACCGGTTTGGTTGATTTCTTCCACCGATCACCGTTCGCCCTGAGCCAGTCGAAGGGCTGGATGGGCTGAGGATGATTGAAATCAGTAATACCAAACTCCAGTACTGGCGCGGCTCCTGGCAT